>NZ_JAKZGV010000017.1:0-80581 GCF_022557375.1 Shewanella sp. MM_2022_3 | reverse complement strand
TGATTATTTTGAAACGAAAAATCTATTATCTGGCTGAATGCGCAGATTTGTGCGCATATCAAGGCGCTCTGTCGTATGCCATAGCGAGCGATGGTGAGACAGAGCAACGCAGAGAGGCTCGAAAAGAGCCTATTCAGCGGCTCTGCTTATCTCGAGCTCAGGTTAATGACGGCTTCGCTAACGCTTTGGACACTTTTTCGAATAAATCCTTAGAGAGTCCAGGTAAGTCTAATAATCGCGTTAAACAGGCCTTAATCTTACGCTGACGTGTTTCATCGAATTTACTGAATTGGATCAACGGTGTCACCATTCTGGCGGCAACTTGTGGGTTAAGCTGATTTAAGTTGATAAGGCACTCAGTTAAAAACTCATAACCTCTGCCATCGGCGCGGTGGAATTGATAAATATTCCCAGCGGCAAAACTCCCAATAAGCGAACGTACCCGATTGGGATTACTCATGCTAAAACTCGCGTGTTGTTGTAATTGACGTAATTTATCAATTACATCATCGCTATCATGAGTCGCCTGTAACATAAACCATTTATCCATCACTAGCGGCGTATCACGCCAGCGCGTCTCAAACTGAGCCATTAACTGGTCACGGCAAGTTAAAGAGCCAACATTGGCTGCCGTTAATGCGCCGAGCGAATCCGTCATATTACAAGCCTTAGCAAACTGCTCTACCACAAAGGTTTCGGCATCATTGCTAACTCGGCTAAGCCAATTTAGACATTGGTTTTTAAGGGCGCGGGCTTTAGTGCAATCCAAATTAACTAATGAGCGATAAAGTGCCGTTAATTCATCTTCGCAGTAAGCAGCAAGCTCGGTGAGCACAAATTCACGCGCGAGCGCTAACGCATCAAGGTCAACAGTATCAGTTTGCTCAATCAAAGCGGAAGCCGATGGAATCGCTAAAATCTCAGCCATTAATGCCTGATCGAGTTTCTCATCGAGTAAAGCCCCTTTAAAACTATCCTTCACTCTTTCATCTAAGGTCATCGTCTGATGTTGCTGTAAATGTTCAACATTTTTCCAAATTGCTTGGCTAACGAGAGTAACGGATGCCTCCCAACGCGCCACTTCACTCGAAGCAAAACGCATCAAATGAACAAGTTGGTCAACTTCGAAGGGATAGTGCAATTTAACTGGTGCAGAGAAATCTTGCAGCAATGATGCCACAGGTTTATGGCGGAGTCCTTCAAAAGTAAATACTTGTTCGGCTTCAGTAAAACTGAGCACTTGGTTGACCAGTGATAGTCCCTTATCATCCAACAGCTCCAGACTAAAAGGAATATGCAGCGGCGAGGTGCAGCCTGTAAGAGTCTGTTTAAGTGTTAACTGATAACGCCCTGATGCAGCATCGAAACTGTCGCTTGCGGTTACTACCGGCGTACCTGCTTGGCTATACCAGAGGCGGAATTGGGTTAAATCGATACCACTGGCATCTTCCATCGCCGCAACAAAATCATCGCAGGTCACAGCTTGGCCATCGTGGCGTTTAAAGTATAACTTCATCCCCGCTTGGAAACGGGCTTCACCAAGCAAAGTGTGCATCATGCGAATAACTTCGGCGCCCTTGTTATACACTGTCACCGTATAAAAGTTATTCATCTCAATCACGGACTCTGGACGAATTGGATGTGCCATTGGGCCTGAGTCTTCAGCGAACTGCTGGTTTTTGATGACTTTAATGGCGTGAATTCGATTTACCGCGCGCGAACCTAAATCCGAACTAAACTCTTGGTCGCGAAAAACCGTTAAGCCTTCTTTGAGACTTAATTGGAACCAATCACGGCAAGTGACACGGTTGCCCGTCCAGTTATGGAAATATTCATGGCCGACTACGGATTCAATACCATGGTAATCCTCATCAGTCGCGGTCAAAGTATCGGCGAGGACATATTTGGTATTAAAGATATTTAAGCCTTTATTTTCCATCGCACCCATATTGAAAAAGTCGACAGCAACGATCATGTAGATATCTAAATCATATTCAAGGTCAAAACGGGACTCATCCCAAACCATAGACTTTTTAAGGGATGCCATCGCATGGTGCGCCTTATGCAAATTCCCTTTATCAACAAAAACCTGTAGCACCACTTTGCGCTGACTGCGGGTAATAAACTCATCCTGCAACAGATCAAAATCACCTGCCACGAGGGCAAAAAGGTAGGCCGGCTTGGGGAAAGGGTCCTGCCAACGTACATAATGGCGTCCGCCATCGAGATCACCTTTGTCAATCAAGTTGCCGTTACTGAGCAGGAACGGGAACGCCAGCTTGTCGGCTTCAATACGCACAGTATATTTAGCCAATACGTCAGGACGGTCGAGGAAGTAAGTGATACGTCTAAAGCCTTCAGCTTCACACTGGGTGCAATAGGCACCGTCAGACATATAAAGCCCTTCGAGGCTTGAGTTGGCTTCAGGATCCAGTTGGGTGATGATGGTCAGCTCAAACTCATTTAGGGTCGTTTCGATTGTCAACTGCCCTTCGCCAACTTGATACGCTACCTGTTGACCATCAATCGCCACGCTGACTAAGGTTAATCCTTCACCATCAAGCACTAAAGGATTAGCGTGGGAAGAGCTACGTTTAACCTTGCTAATAGCCTTAACAACGGTATTTTTACCGTTAAGATTAACATCTAAGTCGATGGATTCAATCGTGAACTGGGGAGCTTGGTAGTCTTTAAGGTATTTTGCTTGAACTTGTGTCATTTCGTTCCCTTTAACACTGATTTAAATAAGAAAAACGCGCCATAAGCGCGTTTTAAGGTAAGGTAAACAGACGTAACTTCCGCCTATTTAGTGCCAGCGTTAGCTAGCTTTTTCGCATCCACCATATCTAGAGTGATATAAGCCGTTTCATCTAAAAATGCATCTGGCGCAGCAACATCATCTTTAATATCTTCCATCGATTTAACTGGCGCTAAACCATTGGCTACGCGACGCTCATTGGTTCTATCGAGCACTTTCTTCTCATCAGCTTCACGTGATGCAATACGCTCACTTTCCACTAAGGAGACCGTTTTCTCTTTGTGATGCTTTTTAAAGTCAGCAATATCTTGATTGATATAGTTAAACTCAACACTGTTTTGAATACGGGCAAGGTGCTTTTTCTCTAAACTCGCCACCAGTTCAGGGGTGATATCATTTAGCGTACCGTATTGCGCCATCGGGACTTTGTCCCAAGGCAAAGCATTCTTCTCTTCAGCTTCACCATACTCACCAGGCTCTAACGCACTTGGATACGCAATATTCGGTGTCACACCTTTGAGTTGTGTACTACCACCGTTAATGCGATAAAACTTCTGAATGGTGTATTGCACATGCCCAATAGGTTTCTCGTACATATCGTAGATGCGACCTAGGCTCTTATGCTGTTGCACTGTGCCTTTACCGAAACTGGATTCACCAACAATCAGTGCACGATCATAGTCCTGCAATGCTGCTGCAAAAATCTCAGAAGCTGATGCGCTGTAACGGTCAACCATCACGGTCAACGGACCTGCGTAGGCAGTCTTGCCATCGTTATCGCGGTGAGCTGACACACGGCCATCGGCGTCACGGATTTGCACCACAGGGCCCATGTCAATAAAGAGTCCGGTCAGTAACACGGCTTCGGTTAATGCACCGCCGCCATTACCACGTAAATCGATAACGACACCTTCGACTTTTGCTTCGTTGAGTTTAACGAGTTCCTTTTCCACATCCTGGGATAAATTCATATAGAATCCAGGAATTTGGATAACTCCGACTTTACGATTGGCGTATTCACCGTCTTTAGGTTCGATGATTTTAGAGGTCGCGGCACGGTCTTCTAAGCGAATCTTGTCACGTACTAAAGTGACGTTAAACGGCTTAGCATTTGAGCCACCTTTCTTCGGTAAAATCTGCAAAACGACTTTACTGCCCTTAGGACCTTTGATGAGCTCAACGACATCGTCTAAACGCCAGCCGATAACATCAACGATCTCGCCACCCTCTTGGCCAACACCAACAATCTTATCTTCTGGTGACAGTTTTTCACTGCCAGCGGCAGGACCACCTGCGATTAAACTCTTAATCACAGTGTAATCATCTTCGAGCTGTAACTGCGCGCCAATACCCTCTAGGCTCAAGTTCATTTCCATTTGGAAACGCTCAGCATTACGGGGGGATAAATAGCTAGTGTGCGGCTCAATGCTGCGAGAAAATGCATTCATCACCGCTTGGAACACATCCTCACTATTGGTCTGAGTCAAACGTTTGATGGCGTTGTTATAACGTTTTTGCAGAATCTCAACAATTTCAGGCCATTTTTTGCCAGTAAGCTTGAGATTCAACGCATCGTATTTCACTCGCTGACGCCAAAGCTCATTGATTTCAGCTTGATCTTTTGGCCAAGCGACATCTTCCCTATCGTACTCGTAGGCATCACCAGGAACGGTAAAATCCATTTCTTTATCGAGCAGAGAAAGCGCGTACACAAAGCCTTCGTAGCGACGTTTTTGAACCAAATCAAACATTTTGTAGGCGGGGTCGAGTTCACCTGAACTCAGCATATCGTCAAACTGATTGATATAAGGCTTAAAACTGTCGACATCGGCTTGGGTCAGCACATTGCGACGGTAATCAAGTTGCTGTAAATAGCGGTCAAAAATCTGCGCAGAAAACGCGTCATCGAGCGCAAATCGATGGTAATGCGAACGAGTGTATAAATCTGTCACTCGTTTACTGGCCACTTTATGCTGCGCTTCCTGCTTGAGAGTGGGTAACTCGCTGATTTGAATCGTAGGAGGCACAGCCCAAGCCGAAAATCCGACAAAAACAGTGGCGATGGATGTAGCCAAAATGAGTTTTCGCATCAACAAGTTACTCCGTGAGATTAAATGATTACAGCAGAATATGTTCTGCTTTCACTTTTATCGTTAAGCCGCTATCAAGCTGAACATGAATGTCTTCTTTGTTAATATCAGTGATCACGCCGGCTACTGGCGTCATCCCTAATTTAACATTGACACGCTGTTTTTTCGCTAAATCGGTCAATTGCGCTTGCACTAAGTTAACAGCAGGCTCTGCCTTAGGCGCCGCTTTTACTGGACGCTCAGTCTTACGGGCAGGAACAGCTACTTTCTTAGGGGCTTTTTTCGCAGGAGCTTTACCCGCTGGAGCCGCTTTCGGTGCTTGAGCAGCACGCTTAGCTTTGGCTTTTTCTTGGCTTTCTTTCAACATAGCTTGAGCATGATCAATATGCTCTTGTTCTAACTCACCACAAGGCTGACCATCAAGATCGACACGTTGGGCACCGGCTTTTACTGATTTGAGGTAGCGCCAGCTGCTGGTATAGCGTCTTAACGCCACTCGCAGTTGCGTTTTACTGACTTTAGAATCATCAGCCAACCTTTCAGCCAAATCTTGAAACAATCCGATTTTTAATGGCTTAGTTTCACCTTCAGCAATAAAGCACAAAGGAAATGTTTCATACAAGTACGCCAAAATTGCGTTGGTGTCGGTCAACTTATCTGTTGATTCCATCATTACTTCCACAGTTAAAAAGGGACATCGAATTCGAAGCGATATAAATCAGCTTCTTACGTGTCGTTTATCTTGGTTATGCTCACTATTGAGCCAAAGTACAAATTAGCATTCTCGCCGAGTTAACTAAAGTTAAAAAAATATCAGTTAACCATTTTATGGCAAAACCCAGCAAACTTATTCAGACAATACCAAATAAGCCATATCTGGGCATGCGCTATTATAAGGCGCACGCCACCGATTGCGACCATGAATTATGCGTTATTGTACGCAAATTAAGCAAATAGGCAGCTTTCGAAGCTTTTTACCAATAATTCCAAGCCCTTTTGGTCTTCCTCATCGAAGCGATCAAAAATAGGACTATCGATATCCAGCACAGCAATCACCTTACCATCGGCCCGCACTGGGATCACAATTTCGGAATTACTGGCCGAATCACAGGCGATGTGGCCATCAAATTGATGTACATCGGCAACCCGTTGAGTTTGATTAGCCAATGCAGCGGTGCCACACACGCCTTTACCCATCGGAATGCGGGTACAAGCCACTTTACCTTGGAATGGGCCTAATACTAACTGTTCGCCGCGCATAACGTAAAAACCTACCCAGTTTAGTTCGGTTAGGTTGTCATTAAGCAGGGCTGAAAAGTTAGCCATGGCAGCCACTAAATCATCTTCGCCTTCGAGTAACGCTAACGCTTGACGGTTCAGTGATTCATAAAATTGCGGTTTCATATGCTTCCTAAAAATTATTCAGCAGCATCGTCCTTCTTAGACGCTTTTTTGGCTGTGTTTGGTTTTGTTGGCGTACTATTAACTTGAACCACGCCTTTAAGCAAGTTTGTTAGCTCATCTTTATTGTTAGCAAAATAGAATGCGAGCTGTTCGGTTAGACTTTCATCAATCCCAAGTTCCGCTTTCTGAATAAATGGAATGAGGTTATCAGCGATGTCGAGCATCTTATCGTAGGCATCAGCCTCCTTTTTCGATGTGAATGTCATCTTTTCTACCCCTTCTCTTACCACGACAAACTGTGTAATAACTGCCATGACCGCCCTCGCACTGTTTTTATATACAGTAACCAGAATGACATAAAGTGAACTAGTGATGCAAGTGTTCTGATTATTCTGATATTATGACTGCGCTTTATGTTGTGGAGATGGGTCAATCAATTTGATATCTCACCTTATAATTTGTTGTTTTCGGATTATTTGCTCAATCTCAGTGGCTTTGGGGCTAATATAATATTTTTATATGCATGACAATACAGCAGAAAACTCTGTAATCCTCTGTCGTTCCTGCGACTTGGCCATTCGGAAACGTGCCCTCCCAACTGGGGTCAGAGCATTGTGTCCGCGTTGCAACACCGCACTTTATGACACTCCATACTGTTCAGTAAATGGCATGTTGGCACTGTGCATTACCGCGTTGGTGTTCTATTTTCCTGCTAACTTTTTTCCTGTGCTAGAAATCCATTTTCTGGGCAGTATTCGCACAACAACGGTATTTCAAGGCGCTTTTGCCGTCTTCGAACAAGGTTATTGGGTGGTGGGATTAGCCGTACTTGCTGCCGCAGTGGTTGGCCCTGGTTTATTGATCCTATCGATTCTTGCGCAAATTTTGATTATAAAATGGGGGCTTGCAAGCCCATTTTGGCGCCATAGTCTCAAACAATTACTCACATTTCAGGGGTTCCTTTCGCAGCTGACGATGCTTGAGATTTATGTGATTAGCTTCCTCGTCTCATCATTTCAATTATCTGATTTTTCGGATATTTATTTTGGAATGGGTACCTTTTGCTTCACCATGCTTTTTTTAGTCACCCTGTTTTTACAGCGTGAATACGATATTGAGCATATGTGGGGTCTTCTTATGCAGGAACATCACTGATATGAAGCAGCAAGGAAAGGATTTAGGCCTGTGTTTGTGCCGCGTTTGTAGGCAACTCAATAGCAGTGAGGATAGCCACTGTAGTCGTTGTGAGTCAGAATTACAGGTCCGCGATTACAACAGCTTACAAAAAAGTTGGGCGCTGCTTATTACTGCCGCCATTTTATTGGTTCCAGCCAACCTCTATCCCATTACGGTGCTCACCAATCAGGGAAAGGTACGTCACGATACGATCTTTTCCGGAATTGTTCATTTAGTCCAATCGGATATGTTACCCATCGCCATTATTGTGTTTATTGCCAGTATTTTAGTGCCTTGGGTAAAGATTATCGGCTTAGCCACTTATCTGTGTGCTATCAGTTTCAACCTGCCAATTTCAAAGCAAAAACTTATGGTGGGATTTCATGTTATTGAGTGGATTGGCCGCTGGTCGATGCTCGATTTATTTGTGATCTCGCTGACCGTTGCCCTGGTGAATATGGGGCAATTACTCGATGCAAAGCCTGCACCCGCGGCCACGGCATTTGCATTGGTGATTTTACTGACGCAACTTGCCGCAAAAGTTTTAGACACTCGTTTACTCTGGGATCGACTGGAACCTCAAGATGACACAAATTGAATCGCCAAAAGTTGTGAAGAAAAAGCTCTTTTCGCCGATTTGGCTGCTCCCGATTGTGGCGCTCGCGCTTGGCGCATGGCTGGGTATTAAGAGCATCAAAGAATCGGGCATTGAAATTCAAATCCACTTCCCCAGTGCTACGGGGATCGACGTGGGCAAAACCTTAGTCAAATACCAAGGCTTAACCGTTGGTAAGGTAAAAGATATCGGTATTGATGATGATCTTAAAGGCGTTAACGTGAAGGTGATGATGGACTATCGCGCTAAGCCTTTCTTAAATAAAGAAACCCTCTTCTGGTTAGTTACCCCAAAGGCCAGCATCACAGGCGTTGAAGGTCTGGATGCGCTGTTTTCAGGCAACTATATTGCAATCCAACCAGGCAAAGGCAATGCCGCTACCTTGTTTGAGGCAGAACGCCAACCGCCACCAATGCAAATTGGCTCCGAAGGGGTAATGATTGAACTGACGGCCGATAAACTCGGCTCATTAGATGTGGGCTCGCCAGTGTTCTTCCGTCAAATACCTGTGGGCAGCGTGGTCAGCTATCGTTTAGACGGCAACGCTAGAGTGATTATCAGCGCCTTTATCCAAGAGCAATATGCACGTTTAGTGAAGAAAAACTCTCACTTTTGGAATGTGTCAGGCGTGAAAGTCGATGCTAGTTTAGCGGGTATTAAAGTCAACACTGAGAGCCTTGCTTCTATCCTTGCGGGTGGTGTGAGTTTCAGTTCCGATGAAAAAGCGCCTGCGGCACAAAATGGCGACAGTTTTTCCCTCTATGATTCCGAAACCAGCGCTCTTGGCGGGATTGAAGTCAGTCTGACCATGAGTGATGGCAATGCTATTGATAAAGGCACTCGCATTGTATATCGCGGCATCACCATTGGTGCAGTTCAAAGCAAGCAACTCACCGCTGCAGGTGTGACTGCGGTGGCAAAATTTGAGCCTGAATACGCCAACCTATTAACTCGGGACGGCCAGTTTTGGCTTGAAGGCGCCGATATTTCGCTCTCTGGGATCAAAAACCCCGAGCGTTTACTCACAGGAAGCGTGATTAACTTTTTACCCGGCACCCATGCTAATTCGGCACTACCAAGTAGTTTTGCCTTGCAATCCTCAGCTCCTGATGTGCTACAAGCGAAAAAACTTAAGGCAACAATAACCTCGGCCGAAAACATGGGCTTAACCGCTGGCGCCGAAGTGCGTTACAAGCAATTACCTATCGGTCAGGTGCTCGAGGTGAAATTAACCAAAGATCTGTCGGCCGTTGAATATCTACTCGAGCTGCAACCTGAATTTGCCAGCTTAATCCGCAGTGATAGCTATTTTGTTCCCGAATCAGCGTTGAGCGTCGATGCGTCTCTTGATGGTGTATCGGTCAAAGCACGCGATCTAGCGACATTAACTAAAGGCGCGGTGAGTCTGATCCCTGGTACCAGTAATACCCCGCTGGCGGCAAATGCGCGTTTGCCACTCTTTAGCTCAATGGATGAAGCTAAGCAATTCTTTGTCCGTCAACAGCGTTTATACTTTACTCTCATCAGTGCTGATGGCGCCGATGTTAGTCAAGGATCTCCGATTTACTATAAAAAAATGCAAATTGGTAGCGTGGAGTCGGTCAACTGGCAGAGTAAAACCGAAGACTTTGCGATTAAGATCGCTATTGATAAGCAGTTCCAACCCTTAGTGCAAAAACCTAAAGTCTTTTGGCGTAACAGTGCCGTGGATGTCAGCGCCAGTCTTGCGGGTATTGATGTCGCCGTTGCTCCACTACAAGGCGCGTTAAAGGGCAGTATCAGCTTAGGTTTATTGGACAGTTCAACGACTGAGCCTAATGCGGCACTTAAACTATACGAAAGTAAACAGCTCGCCTTAGCGCAGGCTCAAGCAATCAAACTCACCTTACCCGCCTCGGCAAAATTGGCTGCAAAAGCCGCCATTCGTTACCAAGGTCATCAGGTGGGTGAAGTGACGCAAGTTAAGCTCAATACCGATTTAACCACCCTTACAGCCACCGCCTATCTCTATGGCGACTATGCCGAGCATTTCAGCCGCAGTGATACTGAGTACCATATGGTCGAAGCGCAAATATCTTTAGCAGGCATTAAAGCGCCAGAAACCTTAATCACTGGGCCATATATTGGCGTGTTACCGGGTAAGAGCAAGCAAAAGGCGAGTCAATTCCAGGCCAAATTGGTTGAGAGCAGCTACGCCAACGTGGCCGAAGATGCGCTTAAGTTTATCTTGGAGGATAGCAACCTTGGCTCGATGAAAGTCGGCACGCCTATTTTCTTCCGCGGCATTAAAATCGGCCAAATCGATGGTTATAGCCTGTCGTCTCAAGGTAACAGTGTACTCATGCAAGCGCACATTGAGCCCCAGTACAGTCACTTAGTAAATCAGAGCAGCCAGTTCTGGGACGCCTCAGGTATCAAGGTCGATGTAGGTATTTTCTCTGGTGCGCAAATTGAAGCCGGTTCGCTCGAAACCCTATTAGCGGGCGGCATTAATGTCGCTACTAAGGAAACGACGCAAGCAGGTAATAGCTTAAACCAAGGCACTGTGATCCCGTTGCAACACAAAGCCCAGAGCGAATGGCAGGAATGGGCTCCAGCCCAGTAGCAAATCCATTTTGCTAAGGCCCTCATTCAGGGCCTGTATTACGGAATATTAGTGAAAGAACTGTTTTAATTTTAGGTGAGTCATGAAAGGAAAGTACTCAAAATTAATTCAAGAGTATTGTGAGCAAGAAAGTATCTATATTCCTCCCGGGTTTAAGCGCCATTCAGCTTCTCATTTGGCGGTAATCCGGCATGATTCAGGGGAGCCCAAGTTAGTCGCTAAAACCTTCTTTAAGAAAGAAGATCTTAATTATTATATTTCTTCGACATTAATGGAGTTGGTGCTTGATAGTGGGGGAAACCTTCCCGCAAAGGTGGTTGATTTCAAAGAAAATATAGAATTCAAGATTGCAAGTAATGGTGCACTGATTAAGTTATAACCCGTGTTTTTGCGTGATAATCAGTCCAGCAAGCTTAGTATCATTTAACAATCAGGCGCATTAGATAAACTCTAATGTGCCTGATTGTTATCCGCTAAAGTGACTGTCTGCATCGCTATGCATTGCGCCTTTCGCCATCTCATACTTAGCCATAGAACCAATAACAGACAGCAATAGCCGCACTGATCCCTGCAAAATCCGCCGTTAGACCACAGGCGAGCGCATGGCGCCCATGACGAATACCCACTGAACCAAAGTAAACAGCCAGCACATAGAAAGTCGTTTCAGTGCTGCCTTGGAAAATCGCCGCCAAGCGCCCCGCAAAGGAGTCCACACCATGGTGCGCCATGGTTTCGAGCATCATCGCGCGCGCGCCCGAACCGCTAAAAGGCTTCATTAATGCAGTTGGCATTGCATCGACGAAGCGAGTATCAAACCCGAAAAGACTCACACAACTCGCAATCAGTTGCAGCAGGTAATCCAACGCGCCCGATGCCCTAAGTAAACCAATCGCCAGCAGCATGGCTAACAGATACGGGATCAGTTGGATCGATTGGTTAAACCCCGCCTTAGCACCTTCGATAAACTCATCATAAATCGCCACTTTTCGCACGCCCGCCACCAGCACAAAACTGAAGACTAACAGTAGCAATACCCCGTTGCCCAAGGCGGTCGACACTGTGCCAATCGCGTCTGCCGTTAAAGTCATCAAATAAAAACCACTGGCAACTAATGCCGACAGCAGCACAGCGCCATATCCGAGTACCACGGCATTGAGTAGTGAAAGCCGCTGCACAACAGCAACGATCAAAAGCCCCGCTAATGTCGAGGCAGAGGTTGCGAGGAGTATGGGTAAAAAAATGTCTGCCGGAGCCGCCGCGCCCTGCTGAGCACGGTATAAAAACACCGTGACAGGCACTAACGTCACCGAGGAGGTATTGAGGACTAAAAATAGAATTTGTGCGTTAGTGGCAACGGTTTTGACCGGATTAAGACTCTGCAAATCCTGCATTGCCTTTAAACCTAATGGAGTAGCGGCATTATCCAATCCAAAAATGTTGGCCGTTAAGTTCATCGTCATACTGCCAAATGCGGGATGCCCCTTGGGCACTTCGGGCATTAAGCGGCGCAGCAGTGGCTCAAATACAAAGGCAATCGCCCCAACAACACCGGCTTTTTCACCAATTCGCATTAATCCCATCCACAGGGACAACACACCCACTAAGCCTAAGGCGATTTCAGCGGCGAGTTTAGCGCTGGCAAACAAGGCCTCAACCGCGTTGGCGAGCACCTCGATATGCCCATTAAAAAGCTGTATTGCCATCGCCAACAGCGATGTGAGGAAAAACACTAACCACACCCGATTTAGCACTCAGCCCCTTCCTTATTGTTATTCAAACTGTTTATTCGTGTCGCTTTGTTTATTTAACGCAAATCTGAACCAACGATAGTAGAGGGATAAAATCCCAGCCCCACTAAGGGATTATGATATACTTGCCGCAGTTGATACACAGCCAAATTCCGTTATGGTTCAATTAAATCAAAATTTTATCAGTACAATTGCCCAAGAATTGCCCGCCCATCTCTCAATGGATGACTTTATTGCGGCCTGTTCAAGACCACTTCGTCGCTCAATTCGCGTCAACACCTTAAAGATCAGCAGCGAAGATTTTAAGCGTTTGATGCAGCCCAAAGGATGGACCTTTGAGCCCATACCCTGGTGTAAGGATGGTTTTTGGATAAGCTACGATGAAGAAGAGCAGCTCGGCAATGCCCTAGAGCATATTCAGGGCTTATTCTATATCCAAGAAGCCAGCTCCATGCTGCCGCCAACCGCACTATTTACCCCCAATGCAGATTGGCAATGTGTGTTGGACTTAGCAGCTGCACCTGGCTCTAAAACCACCCAAATGGCAGCGTTAATGAATAATCAAGGCTTATTGGTGGCAAATGAATATTCCGCTAGCCGCGTCAAAGTACTCCATGCCAATGTGCTGCGCATGGGCGCGAGTCACTGCGCCCTAACCCACTTCGATGGCCGAGTATTTGGTGAGTATCTGTATGAAAGTTTTGATGCGGTATTAATTGATGCGCCTTGTGGCGGTGAAGGCACGGTCCGTAAAGATGCGGACGCGTTAAAATCTTGGTCGCTCGATGAGGTTCTTGCGATTAGCGAAACCCAAAAAGCCTTAATCGAATCCGCATTTTTGGCCTTAAAACCGGGTGGCAGTTTGGTTTATTCAACCTGCACCCTTAATCGGCACGAAAACCAAGGTGTATGTGAATATTTGCAGCAAACCTATGGCAATGCAGTGCAATTTGAGTCCTTAAGCCAATTATTTGATGGTGCTGACAAAGCCACTACGCCAGAAGGCTTTTTGCACGTTTGGCCACAGATTTACGACAGCGAAGGCTTTTTTGTCGCAAAGTTGACTAAAACCCGTTCGGTACCACGCCTACAGCCTGAGCCGAAATTGCAAAAGAATTTCCCCTTTACGGAGGCGAGTGCCAAACAAGCCAAAGCCATTCAAGCCTATTTTACCGATGATCTGGGTATCGAACTGCCCGATGATCTCATTATGGTGCGCGACGATGAGTTTTGGCTATTTCCCCATGAATTTAAAGACTTTATTGGTAAAATGCGCTTTCAGCGGATTGGGGTTAAGCTTGCCGATCACAGTAAACATGGCTTTAAAGTGCGCCATGAGGCGATTATTGCTCTAGCGGGTAAAGCGCTTAAAGCGGGGGCAAAAAACGGCGCTAAAGTCGTAGAAGTGAGCGATGAGCAGGCAAAAGAGTATTTGATGGGACGAGATATTCCCCTCGATACGGCTGGCAAAGCTCAGGGCGAAGTGATTGTCTGTTATGGCGGCGCGCCTTTAGGCATGGCGAAACATTTAGGTAATAAATTAAAAAACAACCTGCCCAGAGACTTAGTGAAAGATAAAGTATTATTGCTACCACCGCAGGCATAATGGTTATAAATCGGTGATTTTTTAGCGAGAAATAACCTAAAAAACGGGGCAGAGAAAGTGTTACTCATACTAAACTCAACTACACTGAGTCTATTGTAAAGTGCTGTGTATGGCACTTTCGTCTGTAGCGCACGGCTCTTCAACGAGCCATTCCCCTAGGCCCAAACAGCTAGAATCGTTTTGGGCCTTTTTTTATGGGCTTGCGTTTTAACTGATATAAGCAAAATTGTGCTCACAAGAGAGGGATAAACCTAAATCAACGCCCAATCAAGCGCGCCGCATCCTTAAATAAGTTAAAGAAGTTATCACTGGTATACTCAGCAAGATCTTCGTAACGCTCTCCGCGCAGCTCTGCCACAAACTCGGCCACATCACGCACATAGGCGGGTTGATTTTCCTGTCCACGGTGTGGAATAGGCGCAAGATAAGGCGAATCGGTTTCGACCAATAAACGCTCTTTCGGCACTTTGCGGATCACCGTTCTTAACTCACCGGCATTTTTAAAGGTTACAATGCCTGAAACGGAAATATAAAAACCTAAGTCAATCGCCGCCTTGGCCATTTCCCAGTTTTCGGTAAAGCAATGCAACACGCCACCGACTTTGTCCGCCTGCCCCGCTTTAAGCATGTTGATGGTGTCTTCACGGGCATCACGGGTATGTACAATCAGCGGCTTATCCACTTCAACCGCCAAGGCAATTTGTTGCTCAAAACATTGCTGTTGCAGGGCTTTAGTTTCATCGGCATAAAAATAATCTAACCCAGTTTCACCAATGGCCACCACTTTAGGGTCCATTGCAAAACGGCGAATTTGCTCTACATCGAGGCCGTCTTTTACATCCAGCGGATGCACGCCCGAAGATAAAAACACCTGCTCGAAACCCGCAACCTTGTCGCGCATCGACTCAAATCCCTGCTGGCGCACATTGACACAGAGCATATAGTCGACACCGCGCGCCTTAGCGTTGGAGAGGATGAGTTCTAGGGTGGGTTGATCGGGCGCCGCTTTCAGGCGATCGAGATGGCAATGTGAATCGATAAGCACAGCAATGTCCAAGCAGATAAACAAAAAGGAGCACAAGGATACTCAGCGATGGGATCGAGGTCAAATTTCGCTAAGGCTTCACTCAGCACTTAATACTCAGTGTCGACCCTAGCTGACCACTCTATGCATTACATCGTGCAGGTTAAGTCACCAGAGGCGAGCTCACGGGATAACAATTTTTCAATATGGTGTTTATGGCTGTCGGGCTCTGAGACTATCTTGATACCAATCCCAGCAGGACGTCCACCCGATGCTCCCAAAGGATTGATCCACACAACGACGCCACGAAATTCGTTTGAGGTGGTCGCGCCAGGTAAACGATAGGCGATGGTTAACGTCTCACCGAGGTAATGGGTTTCCCCGGTGGCGACAAATAACCCTGCCGGTTTGATAAACGGCATATAGGCGCGGTAGAGCTGATGTAAGGTATCAAAATTGACGACAAGATCGACCATGGCATGTTACTTATTTGTTATTTCTTTATATTCTAAGACATAACTTTGACACAAGCCTAAATAATTGACACTCGGCATTGCACTTAAGCTATGACACATTCCCATGATTTTCGCCGCCAAGTTCCCTATTTGCGCTTGCACAAACGCATCTTGGTCGCCGTACTTCAATAAAACTTGTCTCAGGAGTAAGTATAAAACCTTAAGAGCATCAATGATTTGTTGTTCACTTATCGTTAACAAACTAGCACACAGATGGCCCGACGACAAACTTTGCGCCCAATCTTTGCGAAACCCTAACAAGGTTTCATAACGACTGGGTTGCGTACCGTCGGATAGCAAACTTTCGGCCAACTTTAATGGACCGCCGACCACACTCAAGCACCAAGTCACATCCTCTTGGATCTGACATTGCTGAATTAACCAGTTTTTGATCAACATTTTAGACGGCGTCATAAAGGGAAGCCGCTGACAACGACTACTGATCGTAGCCATTAAGCGTGCGGGTGTGTCGGAATGTAATAGTAGTAAGGTGTCTTTACCCGGCTCTTCGAGCGTCTTGAGTAGCGCATTGGCAGAGGCTGAGTTTAAACGCTCGCTATGGTGGATAATGGCTACACGGCGGCCACTTTGCTGGGCAGTCGCACTTAAGCGGCTACAAAGCTCACGAATTTGATCGACTTTGATTTGATGGCCATCGGCCTCGATTTGATAAAAATCAGGATGATTACCCGCATCAAATAACTGGCAGGACTTACAAAAACCGCACCCGCCCGCGGGAGTGGGTTGTGAACACATGGCGGCGCGCGCCATAAATACACTCAAAAGTTCACCGCCATAGGCAGAATCGATACCCACTAGCTGCGCGTGGGGGACTTTTTGAGTTTGCAACTGGGTTAAAAACGCCTGCCTTGGCGCATCGAGCCAAGGCAGGGTTAATACATCAAAACCGCTTTGCACTACCATGCCATCGCCTGTAACACGGCCAGAATATCTTTATGGACTTCGGCCATGGTTTGGCTGGCGTCGATCACGACAATCCGCTCATCTTCGCTGGCAAGCTTGAGGTAAGTTGCGCGCGCACGTTCAAAAAAGTCGATGGCTTGCTGCTCAATTCTATCAAGTTCGCCCCGCTTTGCTGCACGTTGCAGTCCAAGCTTAGGGTCAAGGTCAAGATAGAGGGTTAAATCGGGTTTAAACCCTTTGAGCGTTGCGTTACTTACGGCTTCGACTAAAGGCATTAAGCCACGTCCGCCGCCTTGGTACGCTAAAGATGACAGATTGTGTCTATCCCCCAACACCCACTTGCCTTGGGCCAATGCAGGTTTGATGACATTGGCGACGAGCTGGGCTCTGGCGGCATAGATCAATAAACATTCAGACTCATCACATAAAGGATCGTTTGGGTCGGCAATTTTCACTAAATCACGAATGCGCTCGGCCAGCGGCGTGCCGCCTGGCTCGCGGGTGCAAACAGGCGCAAGCCCGGTGTGCTTTTCAATAAAATCGCGAATAAGGGCAATCGCACTCGATTTACCGGCGCCTTCCAGTCCTTCAACAACGATGAATTTGGCGGATGCTTGGGTCATTTTTTCTTTCTCTGATAAATATCGACGGCGCGGTTATGTTCTTCCAAAGTGGTCGAAAATACATGGGTACCATCGTTACGCGACACAAAATACAAATAACTGACCTTGGCGGGTTTCGACACTGCCTGTAATGAGGCCTTGCTCGGTGCCGCAATCGGTGTTGGCGGTAAGCCGAAAATCCGATAGGTATTAAACGGTGTCTCTTCGACTAAATCTTTACGGGTGATATTGCCTTTAAATCTGTCTCCCATGCCATAAATCACCGTGGGGTCGGTTTGCAGCTTCATGCCTAGATTCAGTCGATTAATAAAGACGCCGGCGATTTGATCACGCTCAAAGGCTTGACCAGTTTCTTTTTCGACAATCGATGCCAAGATCAGCATTTGGTAAGGTGATTTAAGCGGTAAACCGGGCACACGCTCTGCCCAGGCTTTGGCGAGTTCTTGCTCCATCATTTTATAACTTTGGGTCAGCAGTACCTTGGCATCACTGTCAGCGGTGTAATGGTAAGTATCGGGGAAGAATTTACCTTCGGGCAACGCCGAATCGTCCCCCTGCTCCATTAATACGGCACTAAAAACCTCTGGGGTCAGTTGTAAATGGGGCGCACTTGCCAGTTGTTGTTCCCACTCGGCAATGGTTTTGCCTTCGACTAAGGTCAGGCTAAAGGTTTTCACCTTGCCATTGACTAAGTCGTTAAGTAAGTCGGCAAGCGTCTGCGAGGGTGACATCTCGTACAGACCAGTGCGGATCTTGCCCAGCTCTGGACGCAATCTAAGTAACCATTTGAGTTTCCATTTGTCTTGGATAACGCCATCGGTTTCTAACTGCTGCGCCAACTGGTGCACACTCGTACCACGAGCAATGGTTAATTCTTTGGCTTCGGTTAACGCTAATGGCGTTTGGCTGTAATCAATAATCGTACGGTAACTCCAATAACCCGCCAAGCAAGCTAAGGTCAGCAAGGCCAATAAGGTAGAGCTTGCGATCAGAATGAGTTTTTTCATAGTGAGAGTGAAAGTGTGTGTCTAAGATCGGCAGTCAAAGGAGAAGGCTTGAAACTGTGCGAATCGATCGCCAGTACATCCACCACGCCTAAGATGCTGTTAGTGATAAATGCCGAGTCAAACTCCACTAAACGCTCGGCGCCAAAGGGCAAACAATCAATATTCATCTGCCGTGCAAGTAAGGCTAACATCACTTGCTCGCGTATGACACCCGCAACGCCGCAGCGCGCCAAAGATGGGGTAATCACTCGATGGCCTTTAACAAAAAAGATATTCGCCATCGAAGATTCTATCACCTGCCCAGTACAATCCAGCACTAACCAATCATCAAAACCCTGTGATAAGGGCTGGGATTTGATTAACACTTGCTCGAGGCGATTAAGGTGTTTTATCCCCGCCAATAAGGGTTGATGACCTAATTGGACTGCGGAGGTTTTAAGACGAATACCCAGTTGTTGCCACGCAGCATAATGGGTAGGAATGGGATGAACAGAAACGATCTCCGTAACGTTTACCTGCTCAGGCGGGGCATAGCCTCTGCCCCCAACACCGCGTGTGATCATCAATTTAATACAGTGATGCGGGTACTGTGCAGCAAGTGTATTGAGCTGCTCGGCAAGGGCTGAACTCATTTGCCAGTCAAACCCAAGTCTTGCAGCGCCAGCCGTAAGACGGGCTTCATGCTGCTCAAAAAACAAAATACCACACTCGCTACTTCGCATCGTAGCAAAGAGGCCATCACCATAGGCAAGTCCCCTGTCCATAGGAGCAATGCTTGCCTGTGAAACCCCATTAACCCAAATCAAGGGTATTAGTCCTGACTGATACGGCTAGCAACCGCATCCTGTTGATCTTTATACTTGGCATTTTTGCGCTTGTTATACGGACGCGCCACTGGGCCACTTAAACGTTCAAAGTTTAACGCACCAATGGTCATCCGTGGGCGCAGCGCTAAAGGCAACTTACCGCTGTTGTAAAACTCGAGCACGATTTTACCCTGCCAACCCGGATCAATCCGGTGCGCAGTGACGTGCACCATCAAGCCTAAACGCGCCAGTGAAGAGCGGCCATCGAGCCAACCGACGATATCGGCAGGCAGTGTCACGCTTTCATAGGTCACGGCGAGCGCCAATTCACCGGGGTGTAGGAAGAAGGCTTCGCCGTCTGGGATTTCGATGATTTCGCTCATCACCCGATCGAGCGCCGCCTGCACTTCAATACTCGGACCACTGAGGTCGATAAAAGGCGCAGTATGATCCTTAAAGACGCGAAATTGCCCACCTAAGCGCACATCCACACTGACGCCAGAAATCGCATCTATGCTTGGGCGAGGTTCTATAACGATAGTGCCGTTATCAAGGGCCTGTTCAATTTCGATATCGGTTAAGCGCATCTTGCCTTTTACTCCCTGAGTTTTAGTCGTTATTTTGCCAGTAAATGTTGAATACGAGTCTTCAAAATATCGGTCGCGATACGGTTTTTACCGCCGCGAGGCACGATAATATCAGCGTATTGTTTTGAAGGTTCAATAAATTGCAGGAACATAGGACGCACTGTCTTCTTGTACTGTGAAATCACTGACTCCATCGTACGGCCACGCTCGGCCACATCGCGGGTTAAACGGCGCAGGAAGCAAATATCCAGCGGCGTATCCATAAACACGCTCGCATCCATCAATTCACGTAATTTAGGGTCTGTTAACAGCAGGATGCCTTCTAAAATGATCACTTTTTTCGGCGTCATTTTTACAGTTTCGGCCATACGCGTATGTTCGGTATAGCTATAGCAAGGAATATCAACAGCTTCGCCAGACTTTAGCAACTGCAAGTGCGTGCATAGCAGCTGATGGTCTAACGCCTTGGGATGGTCGTAGTTAGTTAACACACGCTCATCCATGGATAAATGACTCTGATCGCGGTAGTACGCGTCTTCGTTAATTACCCCAATCTGATCTGTGCCTAAATCGCGGCGAAGTTCGTCAAAAATCGTCTTGGCAATTAAACTCTTGCCCGATGCTGACGCGCCAGCAATTGCAATAATGACACACTGCTGAGAATTCATACCCTTAAACCTTACTCGTCATCTGATACGCTAATAGAAACTGTTTTCTGGCTCTGTTTGAGAGCCAATTCGGCGCCCACTTTACGGGCAATTTCCCGATAAAGTGCCGCCACTTCACTGTCAGGCTCGGCCACAACCGTCGGCGCACCCACATCCATGGCTTCACGGATATTGATGTGCAGTGGTAAGGCGCCTAACAGTGGAACTTGATAACGCTCGGCCATTTTACTGCCACCGTGCGTACCAAAAGGATGTTCTTTATGACCACACTCGGGGCATAAATGGAAACTCATATTCTCAACAATGCCGAGGACCGGAATGTTCACCTTCTGGAACATGGTGATGCCTTTCTTGGCGTCGGCGAGAGCGATATCCTGCGGCGTTGTCACAATCACCGCGCCACTTACTGGCACTTTTTGCGACAGGGTTAATTGAATATCACCCGTGCCCGGTGGCATATCGACGACTAAATAGTCTAGCTCTGGCCACTGGGTTTCATTGAGCAGCTGCGCAAGCGCGCCCGCCGCCATAGGACCACGCCATACTGCGGCTTCATCACCACTTAACATAAACCCAATCGATTGGGCGGCAATGCCATGGGCACTGGCGGCGCTCATGTGTTTACCATCGAGGGAAACGGGCCTGAAGTTGGGGATCCCAAGCATTAATGGGACGGAAGGACCATAAATATCGGCATCTAAAATACCAACCTGTGCGCCCTCAGCGGCCAGTGCTAAAGCAAGGTTGACCGCCGTGGTTGATTTACCCACACCGCCTTTGCCGGACGCGACAGCAATCACTTGCTTCACATTGGCAATCGGTGCGATAGAAGCAATCGCCGAATACACCTTAGGTTGAAAATCGATTTCACACTCAACCTCATCGATGGCATCCAGCACAGCGAGTTTGTTGGTCAGCGCCATCACGGTATCGCGGTATTGAGTCATACAAGGGTATGGATAGACTAAGCCAAGCTGCAAACGCTTACCTTCAATCGCCAATTTATTAACGCATCCTGCGCTCACTAAACCCTTCGCTAAATACGGGTCGATATATGCATCGAGAATGGCCAGAACTGGCCCGAGAAGATCGTCACTTAAACGATAATCAGTTTGAGTTGAAGACAAAAGAATTACCCCCACCAATAAATTTGCCCAAGTGTACCAGATAATGACAAAAACATTAGCGCAGATTTAACCCAATCGACTCAGGTTTTGATGAAAATCATCCTGTAATCGGTTAGTATCTCTACCATTATTTTTGGCCCACCACGATATTTGAGACAAGATGGCAACTTCACAACGTAAAATTCTCGTGACCAGCGCACTTCCCTACGCGAACGGACCGATTCATTTAGGTCACATGCTGGAATACATCCAGACGGATATCTGGTCGCGTTATCAAAAGCTTCGTGGACATGAGTGCCACTATATTTGTGCAGATGACGCCCACGGTACACCGATTATGCTCAAGGCGCAGCAATTAGGTATGGCGCCTGAAGAAATGATTGCTCAAGTCAACAAAGAGCATCAGCAGGATTTCGCCGATTTTAATATCGCCTTCGATAATTATCACAGCACCCACAGTGACGAAAACCGCGTGCTGGCGAGCGATATTTACTTAAAACTGCGCGCTAATGGCTATATCAAAAGCAAGAGCATTTCTCAGCTATTTGACCCTGAGAAGTCGATGTTCCTGCCGGACCGCTTCGTAAAAGGCACCTGCCCTAAGTGTAAATCGCCCGATCAATACGGCGACAACTGTGATGCCTGCGGCGCAACTTACAGCCCGACTGAGCTTATCAATCCAAAATCAGCGGTATCGGGTGCCACGCCAGTGATGAAGGACACAGAGCACTTCTTCTTCGACTTACCCGCCTTCGAAGACATGCTCAAAGAGTGGACTCGCTCCGGCGCACTGCAAACCGAAATGGCCAACAAACTCGACGAATGGTTCGAACAGGGTCTGCAGCAATGGGACATCACCCGCGATGCACCTTACTTTGGTTTTGAGATCCCAGATGCACCGGGCAAATACTTCTACGTGTGGTTAGATGCGCCTATCGGCTACATGGGCTCATTCAAAAACCTGTGTGACAAACGCCCAGAGCTAAGCTTTGACGAATTTTGGGCGAAGGATTCTAAAGCCGAGGTTTACCATTTTATCGGTAAAGATATCGTTTATTTCCACAGTCTGTTCTGGCCTGCGATGCTCCATGGATCGGGCTACCGTCAACCTAACAGCGTCTATGCCCACGGTTATGTAACGGTGAACGGCGCTAAGATGTCTAAATCTAAGGGCACCTTTATTAAGGCTCGCACTTACTTAGATCACTTAGATCCTGAATATTTACGCTACTACTACGCGGCTAAACTCAGTAGCCGTATCGACGATTTAGATTTAAATCTGGAAGATTTCGCCCAGCGCGTGAATTCAGATCTAGTCGGTAAGCTAGTGAACTTAGCCTCGCGCACCGCAGGTTTTATCACTAAGCGCTTCGATGGCAAGCTCGCGAAAATTGCGGATACCACGCTAACTGAGGCGTTTTTAGCCAAACAAGAACAAATCGCTGAGTTTTATGAGACCCGTGAATACGGTAAAGCGATGCGTGAAATCATGGCACTCGCGGACATCGCCAACGGTTTTGTCGCCGATGCTGCGCCTTGGCAGCTAGTGAAGCAAGATGATCAACAGGAAGCCGCGCACCAAGTGTGTTCAAACGCGCTGAACCTGTTCCGCATTTTGGTGACGTACTTAAAACCTGTGTTACCACGCTTAGCGCAAGACGTTGAAGCCTTCTTCCAACAAACCTTAACGTGGGATGGCTTAGGCCAAGATATGGCGGGCCACGAAATTGCGCCATTCAAAGCCATGATGCAGCGTGTTGAGTTAGACAAAGTTGAAGCTATGGTGGCCGACTCTAAAGAAAACTTGCAAGCCACGAGCGAGCCAGAAGCACCTAAAGGGCCATTGGCGACCGATCCTATTAGCGACACTATCAACTATGACGATTTCGCTAAAATCGATCTGCGTATTGCGCGTATCGTTAAAGCCGAGCATGTAGCCGAAGCCGACAAACTGTTAAAACTGCAACTTGATATCGGCGGCGAAACCCGTCAGGTATTTGCAGGCATTAAATCAGCCTATTCGCCTGAGGATCTCGAAGGTAAGCTGACTGTGATGGTCGCCAACCTTGCACCACGTAAGATGCGTTTTGGCATGTCAGAAGGCATGGTACTAGCAGCCGGCCCTGGTGGCAGTGATTTGTGGATTTTAGAACCCCACGAAGGCGCACAACCTGGTATGCGGGTTAAGTAAGCTAGGCTAAACACGAGTCAAGCTACTGCTAAATCGATATAAGGCCGCATTTAATGCGGCCTTATTTATTAAACACACATTCCTTTACGCTTTATCAGGGAGCGTAAGTTGATGTGGCCTCGACAAGTGACTGACTGTGCGACACTATCGCGGCTATGGCTAAGCTGCACTGATTCAGCGACAACGCACTATGAAATTTTCGAGGAGAAGTTATGGGCAATATCATTGAGCAGCTGTTGTTTTCTGCTTCAATAACCGGTCCCATCTGTTTAATGTTAGCCCTAGGCGTGATGCTTAAACGCACCCAAGTGATTGACGAACACTTTATTGATGTCGCTTCTAAGCTGGTTTTTAATGTCACCCTGCCAGCGCTGTTGTTTCTCAGCATAATTAGCTCGCACCACAATCTTGCCGCCAGTGCGCCATTAATCGGTTATGGCTTACTCGCCAACTTACTGTTTTTTATCCTCTCGACCTACGCGACAAAACGATTTTTCCCCGAGCCGAAGGATCAAGGCGTTATTATTCAAGGGGGATTTAGGGCCAATACCGCCATTATCGGCTTAGCCTATGTCTCTAATGCCTATGGCGAATCGGGCGTTGCCTTAGCGGCCGTTTATGTCGCGTCCATGACGCTACTCTACAATATTCAAGCCGTGATTTGCTTGAGTCCTAAGGGTGAGGAATCAAGCCGCCGCGCTTTTGCGGTGATCATTAAAACCATCACCAAAAATCCGCTGATCATTGCCATTATACTCGGCATGTTGTTTTATCTGCTGGCGATCCCCTTACCGAAAATGGTCCTCGATGCTGGGCAATACTTTGCCAATATGACACTCCCATTAGCACTGCTGTGTACAGGCGGTTCATTGGATATTGGCTCGCTCAGACATGAAAAGTATGCCACGTGGTTCTCGACCGCCTTAAAACTTATCTTTGCGCCACTGTTCATCACCCTAGGCGCCTTGATACTTGGCTATCGCGAAGTTGAACTTGCCTTAGTGTTTTTGATGAGCGCCGCGCCCACGGCAGCCGCAAGTTATGTGATGGCGCGGGCCATGGGAGGAAATGCCACGCTTGCGGCCAATATTATCGCCTTAACCACCGTTTGCTCGCTGCTCACCTGCACCTTAGGCATTTTTATCCTGTCGACCCTAGGGCTTATTTAAACTTAGGACTGATTTGAACTTAAGGTTGATTTACATAAGACAAAGGCGAGCATGGCTCGCCTTTCATTTACAAGATGTCGATAAAGCAAGATTGTTAAACAGGGTTAGCGATATCTACAAAATGGTGTACCAAATTAAATTCGCGAGCGAGATGACGCCCCAGCGCCTCAATGCCAAAACGCTCGGTCGCATGGTGACCCGCCGCATAATAGTGAATTCCCTGCTCCACTGCGCTATGGAAAGTACGCTCTGACACTTCGCCACTGATAAACGCATCCACACCAAGACTCGCGGCAACATCGATATAATCCTGCGCACCGCCCGTACACCAAGCTAAATATTGGATTTCATCCGAACTCTCGCCAATATGCAGCGGCGCTCTGCCAAGTACTTCGTCTAAGGTCGCGGCAAATTCACTGGCACTGACGGGCAAATCGAGCTTTCCACGCCACACTAATCCCTGTGCCACATCTTCTACTGCTTCAGCATCGATGATCCCCAGTTTGCGGCCTAAGACCGCATTATTACCTAACATTGGATGGGCATCTAAGGGCAAGTGATAACCAAACAGATTGATATCGTGGGCGAGTAAGGCTTTGATTCGGCGCTGCTTCATGCCTGTGATCACCTCAGGCTCACTCTTCCAGAAAAAACCATGGTGAACCAAAATCGCATCGGCTTTGAGGCGAATCGCTTCATCGATTAACGCTTGGCAAGCAGTCACACCTGTCACTATGGTGCGGATATCTGCTTTACCTTCAACCTGCAAACCATTGGGGGCGTAATCTTTAAAGGCCGATATCCGCAAAAAATCGGCTAAATATTGGGTTAGTTCTGTCCTTGTCATTCCATCACCGTTTAACGTTCTTTATTAATGTTTGGCAGTTAGGCTTAATTTCCTCGCGTTAGGTGCATGGCTTAGTTACATGGCTAAATCAACGCGAACCCCACCTTGCAGGTACACCACACGTACCCTATCCCCCGCATTGAACACCATGCCAGGATCATAATCTTGGATCACCATGAGTTGCGTGCCGTCTTCCTGAGTGATCATCAGCTCCACGAGCTTGAGCGATTGCACCGTTGTGCCACTGCCATAACGATTGCCAACTCCAGCACCAATTAAGGCGCCTAATATTGTCGCAATATCTTGGCCAGAGCCACCACCAAATTGATGGCCGATAACACCACCCGCTAATGCGCCACCGAAAGTTTTCCAACCTTGGTTTCGGTCTTCAATTAATTGGGTTTCGGTGATATTACGTACTGAGTTGATATCACCATAGAGGACTTTCTCGACCGGCACCGCCTGATTACGATCGTAACCTGCTTGCACCGGAGAAATCACTAAAGCACAAATAAACATAAAGCTCGCTAGTGTAGGTTTCCACATATCCGAATTTCCGCTAACTTAGTATAAGGGTCTATTACTGAATCATACGCAATTGTGAACTCACTGTCTTTTCTGAATCACGAATTTGAAGCTTTTCCTTCACCCGAACTCGCCCTCACCGATCCAAACGGCTTATTGGCGATAGGTGGTGACCTACGCCCAGAGCGTTTGTTGACCGCCTATTATCACGGCATTTTCCCTTGGTTTAACGCCGAGGATCCTATTTTATGGTGGTCACCCGATCCCCGCGCCATTTTTATTCCAGGCCAAGTGAATATCAGCACCAGTTTACGTAAATATTTAAAAAAACAGCCTTGGCGCTATACCATCAATCATGCCTTTACCGATGTGATGGCAGGTTGTGCTCAACCTCGGCGTAAACAAACTGGCACTTGGATAACCCATGAAATCCAAATGGCCTACCGTGAGCTACACCATAATGGCCATGCCCACTCAATCGAAGTTTGGCACGGTGAGCGATTAATCGGTGGGCTTTATGGTCTCGCCATTGGCCAAGTGTTTTGTGGTGAATCCATGTTCCACCGCGAAACCAATGCGTCAAAGGCGGCCATGGCGGTGTTGCAACAACATTTAATCAAAATGAATTTTAAACTTATTGATGCACAGGTAATGAATCCCCACCTTGAGAGCTTAGGGGCAAAACCCGTTAAACGCGCGAACTTTATACAACTCTTAACCCAGTTTAGGGATAACACGGTTAATCCTGCAGCTTGGATACCAAGTGAGGTCACACTTGAACTCTAACGCGAGTAACACCCCAATCGCCATTGGGATCAGCCAAATTTTCCCCTGCAGTTACCTCGATGGTCAGCAGGAGCAACTGTTAGTCATTCAGGAGGAAACCCTCGACCCAATACTATTTGAGCGGCTACTCGCCATAGGTTTTCGCCGCAGTGGCAGCGCCATTTATAAACCCCGTTGCCCCCGTTGCAGTGCCTGTCAGCCAATTCGGTTACCAATTAAAGAATTTACACCGTCTAAACGGCAAAAGCGCACCCTAGCCCATAACCGTGATTTAACTTGGCGCATCACCTCAGAACATACCGAGGCTCAATATGCCCTGTATGAAAAATACATCCGTGAGCGCCACTTCGATGGCCCAATGTTTCCGCCAAGCAAAACCCAATATGAACAATTTTTATTCTGTCATTGGCTGCCCCCCACGTTTATTGAAGTCTATGATGGCAATAGACTTGTGGCTGTAGCAGTGACAGACACTCTGCCCAATAGTTTGTCAGCCATTTACAGCTACTTTGACCCCGATGAAGAACGCCGCTCCCTTGGCGTATTGTTGATCTTACTCCAGTGCAGATTGGCTAAAATGCAGGGTAAAGATTTTCTTTATCTGGGATATCAAATTGATGCAAATCGGAAAATGTCCTACAAACGCTTATACCGCCCTTATCAGATTTTAACCCCCCAAGGCTGGGAGTATTCCCAAGTTTGCTAGGCACATCCCCTTTACAGCAAGGTGAATTTGCGGCATGATACGCCCGTTTTTTATATTCGAAGGCTAATGGGATAAATAATTAATGGCGAAAGAAGATAACATTGAAATGCAAGGCACTATCCTTGAAACCTTGCCAAACACAATGTTTCGCGTAGAGCTTGAAAATGGTCATGTGGTGATAGCCCACATTTCAGGCAAAATGCGCAAAAACTACATCCGGATCCTGACTGGTGACAAAGTAACAGTTCAGTTGACCCCTTATGATCTGACCAAAGGTCGTATTGTCTTCCGCGCACGCTAATATTCCCCTTTAGTTGAAAAACCCGGCGAGGCCGGGTTTTTTTGTTGGCGTAAGATTAGAAAAATGGCTGCAATTGCAGCCATTTTTATTGGGTTTTCGCGAGAGATTAAGCCTTAGTGGTACTTTTCTCGTGGCGTTCGGTGTGGATCACGATTTCACCGTCTTTGGCATCAACATGAGCAACACCGCCATGTTCCAGTTCACCGAAGAGAATAGCATCCGCTAATGGACGTTTAATAAGCTCTGTCACCACGCGGGCCATTGGCCGTGCGCCCATGCTCTTATCATAGCCTTTCTCGGCGAGTAGAGTTCTGGCCTCATCACTGACTTCAAGTAACACATGTTTTGCATCAAGTTGTGCTTGTAATTCCACCAAAAATTTATCAACCACCTTGGCTATGATAGTCATATCTAAATGGTTGAACCAAATGATGGAATCTAAGCGGTTACGGAACTCTGGCGAGAATACTCGATTGATTTCCGATAAGGCATCTTGGGTATGATCCTGCTGAGTAAAGCCAATAGACTTACGGATCGTTTCCTGAACACCTGCGTTTGTCGTCATCACTAAGGTGACATGCCTAAAATCCGCCTTGCGACCGTTGTTATCGGTTAAGGTGCCATGATCCATCACCTGCAGTAACAGGTTATAGACATCGGGGTGAGCCTTTTCGATTTCATCGAGCAACACCACGCAATGGGGATTTTTAATTACAGCATCGGTGAGTAAACCACCTTGGTCGTATCCTACGTATCCAGGAGGAGCACCAATCAAACGAGAAACCGTATGGCTTTCCATGTACTCCGACATATCGAAACGCACCAGCTTCATTCCTAGGCAACTAGCTAACTGATTGGTCACTTCTGTCTTACCTACCCCAGTTGGGCCAGCAAACAAAAAGCTACCAACAGGTTTTTTATCTGTACCTAAACCACTGCGTGATAATCGAATCGCCGAGCTTAAGGATTCAATCGCCTTGTCTTGACCAAAGACCACCATCTTGAGATTGCGCTCAAGATTACGCAGTAAATCTTTGTCGCTGGCGGAGACTGATTTTTCTGGGATCCGAGCAATCTTCGCCACAATGGTTTCAATCTCGGCCTGACCGATGGTTTTCTTACGTTTGCTCTGTGGCAACATAGCCATGCGCGCACCCGCCTCATCGATCACATCGATGGCTTTATCGGGTAAATGCCGGTCATTAATGTGTTTTGCCGACAGCTCTGCCGCGCTGTTAATCGCCGCTTGGGTGTAACGCACGCCGTGATATTCTTCGTATTTAGACTTTAAACCCATCAGAATTTTAGTGGTTTCAGCCACTGAAGGTTCATTAATATCAACCTTTTGGAAACGGCGCGCCAGTGCACGATCTTTCTCAAAAATACTCTGATATTCTTGGAACGTGGTTGAGCCCATGCAACGCAAATTACCACTCGATAATAACGGCTTTAGCAGATTAGAGGCATCCATCACCCCACCCGATGCTGCGCCTGCACCAATAATGGTATGAATTTCATCAATAAATAAAATGGCGTGTTTATCGGCGCTAAGTTCCTTAAGCAGACTCTTGAAGCGTTTTTCAAAATCGCCACGGTACTTAGTGCCAGCAAGCAAGGAGCCTAAGTCGAGGGAGTACACAGTCGCCTGCGCCATCACCTCTGGCACTTGATTATTGACGATTCGATAAGCCAAACCTTCAGCAATCGCAGTTTTACCCACGCCCGCTTCACCCACCAACAATGGATTATTTTTACGGCGACGACATAAAGTTTGGATGGCGCGTTCAATTTCTTGATCACGACCAATCAGCGGATCTATCACCCCTTGTTTTGCAAGTTGGTTTAAATTGCTCGCAAACTGCGACAACATGCTGCGTTCTTCGTTCGCTTCGCTTTGATCTTCGATGCGTTCTTGATCTTGATGAGCGTCGCTGTCCTCATTTTTTGAAAAACCATGGGAAATATAATTCACCACATCTAAACGGCTGATGTCGCTGCGACGCAGCAGATAAACAGCTTGGGATTCCTGCTCACTAAAAATGGCCACCAGCACATTAGCACCAGTGACTTCATTGCGGCCCGAGGACTGCACATGGAAAACGGCGCGTTGCAGTACCCGCTGAAACCCGAGCGTTGGTTGGGTTTCTTTATCATCATCCATATCCGCAATGATTGGGGTGGTTTGTTGAATAAAGCTTGCTACTTCATCTCTAAGTTTATCTAAATTCGCTCCACAGGCGATTAGCGCGTCTTGAGCCGCAGGGTTGTCTATCAGAGCCAATAACAGATGTTCAACCGTCATATACTCGTGACGAGCCTCTCTGGCTTGCTGAAACGCCAGATTTAAGGTGACTTCCAGATCTTTGTTCAGCATAAGCACCCCCAAAATTAACAACTGACAACAGAGTAAGCGCTGTTAAGCCTTCTCTAACGAACACAGTAACGGATGTTGGTTTTGTCTTGCAAATTGATTTACTTGTATCACCTTAGTTTCTGCAATGCCGTAGGGGAAAATCCCGCAGATACCCTTTCCCTGGTGATGAATAGTCAACATGATATCTGTGGCTTCCTGCTCATTCTTGCGAAAGAAGATTTGTAGCACTTCTATCACAAAATCCATTGGCGTGTAATCGTCATTATTAAGGATCACCTTATACATCGAAGGTGGCATTAACTCAGATTCAACACGTTCTTCAACGTGCTCTATGTTTCCTGTCTTACCCATTTTTTAATACTAGCCTCTCGTGTTGTCCTCTTCCAATTGCTATCTTCAAATTAATCAGTTGTTACCTCTTTGTTAATTTTAGCTTGACATCCGCTTTTACTCCTTACATTCTGTAGCTCAGACGGTGAAACAATCCCGTCTATACAGGTTTTACTATCTTACTGGTAAGTAGACAACAGAAGGAAGTGGAAGTATGGCAAGCGGAACTGTTAAATGGTTCAACAACGCCAAAGGATTCGGGTTTATTTGCCCTGATCAAGGTGGCGAGGACGTTTTTGCACACTATTCTACCATTGAAATGGAAGGCTATAGAACTCTAAAAGCAGGCCAACCGGTTCAATTTGAAGTAGAACAAGGTCCAAAAGGAATGCACGCTTCAGCCATTTCACCAACAAAATAATGTATGGTGAGGCCAATGATCTAAAAGGCAGGGATTAATCCCTGCCTTTTTATTTTGAGTAGAATAACTACACGTCATGTCTCATTTTGTGAGCATAGGTGTACCGGAGCGAATACATTTTCATCTCGAAACGTTAACTCGCTCTGGTTAATTTACAACTTACTCCTAAATTTAGTGCAATAAAAAGGCCTGCAATGCAGGCCTTTACAAGTATCAATGCTGCTTAAGCAAGTAATAGCTTGTTCAGTGTCTCGCTTGGGCGCATGGCTTTTTCAGCTTTTGCGGCGTCTAAACGATAGTAACCGCCTAAATCCACTGGTGCACCTTGCGCATTGTTGAGTTCAGCCACAATCACTTGCTCATTGGCGCTTAAAGCGTGCGCTAATGGAATAAAGTGAGCTTGTAACTGCTCGTCTTTGGTTTGAGCGGCTAATGCTTGTGCCCAGTACATCGCCAGATAGAAATGGCTACCACGGTTATCTAGCTCTCCAACGCGTCTTGATGGCGACTTGTTGCTATCTAAGAACTGACCAATGGCTTGATCTAAGGTATCCGCCAGTACTTGCGCTTTAGGGTTACCCACAGTTTGGCTTAAATGCTCTAAAGAAGCCGCTAATGCCAGGAATTCACCTAGAGAGTCCCAACGTAAGTGACCTTCTTTTTCAACCTGTTGTACGTGTTTAGGCGCACTACCGCCCGCACCCGTTTCAAACAGGCCGCCACCATTCATTAATGGCACGATAGATAGCATCTTAGCACTGGTACCCAGTTCGAGGATTGGGAACAAGTCAGTCAGGTAGTCACGCAGTACGTTACCAGTAACAGAAATAGTATCTTTACCTTCTTTGATGCGCGCTAAAGAGAAACGTGTTGCTTCTTCTGGTGACATGATGCTGATGTCTAAACCGCTGGTGTCATGCTCAGGCAGATATTGCTTCACTTTAACAATCAATTGCGCATCGTGGGCACGATTTGCATCTAACCAGAATACCGCAGGAGTATTGCTTAAACGTGCGCGGCGTACGGCTAATTTCACCCAGTCGCGAATTGGGGCATCTTTAACTTGGCACATTCTCCAAATATCGCCCGCTTCGACGTTGTGGCTCATTAACACTTTGCCACTGGCATCAATCACGTTAACTACGCCATCGGCTGGGATTTCGAAGGTTTTATCGTGGCTGCCATATTCTTCGGCTTTTTGCGCCATCAGGCCCACGTTTGGCACACTGCCCATAGTGCTTGGATCGAATGCACCGTGTTCTTTACAGAACGCGATAGTTTCTTGATACACACCTGCGTAGCAACGGTCTGGGATCAGCGCTTTAGTATCGTGCAACTTGCCATCTGGACCCCACATTTGGCCAGATGAACGAATAGCCGCTGGCATAGAAGCATCGATAATAATGTCGCTTGGGACGTGTAAGTTGGTGATGCCTTTGTCAGAATCCACCATCGCCAGCGCAGGACGCTCAGCGTAGACCGCCGCGATATCGGCTTCAATTTGGCTACGTACATCGGCAGGTAAGCTGGCGATTTTCGCATATACATCGCCAAAACCGTTGTTCACATCAACGCCTAATTCAGCAAATAACGCTGCATGTTTATCAAATACCGGTTTGAAGAACACTTTCACGGCATGGCCAAACATGATGGGATCGGACACTTTCATCATGGTGGCTTTAAGGTGCAGCGATAACAACACGTTTTCAGCCTTGGCATTGGCAATTTCACGCTCAAAGAAGCTCACTAAGGCTTTTTTGCTCATCACTGACGCGTCGATGATTTCACCCGCGAGCAGTTTCAGATCTGATTTAAGGACGACTTCTTGACCGTCTTTTTGTGCCAGAACGATGTTGACCGTGTCTGCGTTAGCCAAAGTCACTGACTGCTCGCTACCGTAAAAATCACCTTCGCTCATATGAGCAACGTGTGACTTAGAGTCTTTCACCCATTTACCCATAGAGTGTGGGTTCTTTTTCGCGAAGTTTTTCACTGACAGCGGCGCGCGGCGATCAGAGTTACCTTCACGCAGGACGGGGTTTACCGCACTGCCCTTGATCTTGTCGTAACGCGCTTTAATTGACTTTTCTTCGTCAGTTTTTGGCTCGTCAGGATAGTTTGGAATGTCATATCCTTTCTGTTGCAGCTCTAAAATACAGGCTTTTAACTGTGGGATTGACGCACTGATATTAGGCAACTTGATGATATTAGCTTCTGGTTGATTCGCTAAATCGCCAAGCTCAGCTAAGTGATCGCCAATCTTTTGCGCGTCAGTCAGTTTTTCTGGGAAGTTAGCAATCACACGGCCTGATAAAGAAATGTCACGGGTTTCAACCGCCACACCCGCCGCATTGGTAAAGGTCTTGATGATAGGTAACAGAGAAAGCGTTGCCAGTGCTGGCGCTTCATCGGTTTCGGTATAAATAATTGTTGGTGAGTTATCTTTCATGTTACATCCTACATTATTGTAAAATTTAGTATTTTTATAATAATTTTATATCATGACGAACAAACATTGGCACGAAGGAATTCTCTATCGAGGCAATCGTAAACGCCCCTACAAAACCTATAAACCCGCTGCAACATCCTCTTTACGTTCGCCAACGTGGGTAAATCGACTCATTAATACCTAACAAACATTTAGGCGTAGATCACATTTTCAGGCCGACATCATAGAGCATTCACAATAATATTCAAATTCCACTAACGGCGAATGCCAAGTACACTGTGTGCAGATAAATAACACGTCTTCTTTCTGACGTCTGCTAACGGATAGGTTCAGTCGTATATCATCGGCGACGACGTAAAATGACTAGACTGTCTTAAGCGACTATTCGCCACGGTATGAACAACAATTAGTTACTGCATGAACAAAAATAACCCGCTAACTTCTCAGGCAACACCTCGCACTCGCGGCCAGAGCGCATCCACCACGCACCCGCAGCATAGGGCAGATAACCGCAGCAAAGGAAGTAAACCAAGCTCCTTCGCCAAATCTGCCAAGGCAAGTTTGCAGCGCGATACAGGGTCACAACAAAATAGTCCCAAAACACGGCTTCAAAAACACTCATCGGCCTCACGCGTCAAGCCTCAAACTGCGCCTATCATCGTCTTATTTAACAAGCCCTTCGATGTTCTGTGCCAATTTACCGATGAGCAAGGCCGTAAAACCTTAAAAGATTACATCCCTATTCCGGGCGTTTATGCTGCTGGGCGATTAGATCGCGACAGCGAGGGACTGTTGCTGTTAACCAATGACGGTCAACTCCAAGCCAAACTGACTGAGCCAAAAAAGAAAACCTTTAAAACCTATTGGGTACAAGTGGAAGGTGTGCCATCGGAAGCCGATTTAGCCAAACTGCGCCAAGGGGTTGAATTAAAAGATGGTATGACACTCCCTGCGAAGGTCAGCATCATGGCGACGCCGAATGTGTGGCCGCGTAATCCGCCGATCCGTGAGCGAAAAAACATCCCTACTACTTGGCTTGAAATTCAAATCCATGAAGGACGCAATCGCCAAGTTCGGCGGATGACGGCCCATATTGGTTTTCCGACCTTAAGACTTATTCGCTATAAAATAGGCCAATGGAGTCTAGATGATTTAGCGACAGGTGAGCATAAATGCATACTGGTGGCTCAAAAGACCGAATAGTCTTGCGCCAACAAGCAATCCAATATCCCTAATCTAGCCGCTCAAAGGTAATCACTGTGACAGTAAAAGCAAGATATAAACCCAATGTAACAGTTGCTTGTATTATCCATGCCTCTACCGAGGATAAGTATCTATTAGTGGAAGAGTGGATTGATGGTGAGCAGCGTTTTAATCAACCAGCAGGACATTTGGAAGCGAATGAAAGTCTTATCCAAGCCTGTGAGCGCGAAGTCTTTGAGGAAACAGGCCTTCAACTCAAGCCACAGGGATTGGTCGGGATTTATCAATTTAGCGCCAATCAGGACCTCGCATTTGTGCGTTTTACCTTTTTGGTGCAAGTAGATACGCTACTCACACCTAAGCCACAGGATGCGGATATTTATGCCGCCCATTGGTTGAGCTTTGAGCAGATCGCAGCTAAAGCTCATCAACTGCGCAGTCCATTAGTGCTCGATTGCCTCAACGATTACCGCAAACAGTTGCAACAAGGGCAAATTCATTCGCTCGAATTACTCAATAGTCAGCGTCTGTAGGGATGTCAAAGATAGCCCCAAGCAACAAGGCGTGATAGAATACGCCCCCGCATAAATGCGCGATTCGATAAGGCATTTAACTGCGCTTTTGGGTTAAAAATTTGGGGTATTTTAGCATCATGCATCTTGTGCTTAATGATGTTGGGCTGATGTATCTCAGATGCTAAACGGATCACCAATAAGCCTGCCCTAACTACGCAGCTAATATAAACGCAGATTTAAAAGTGAGTCATGCACTAATGACAACGGTTCAAGCCACGACTCGCTAACACATATACTCAATGGTTTTAGGATCTATGACATCAATCGAACCCACTCATACAGGTAAAAAAGTCATTGTCGGCATGTCCGGCGGTGTTGATTCATCCGTTTCAGCCTATTTGCTTATGCAGCAAGGCTATCAGGTTGAAGGCCTTTTCATGAAGAACTGGGAAGAAGATGACAACGACGAGTACTGCGCGGCCGCCGAAGATTTAAAAGATGCTCAAGCCGTTTGCGATAAGCTTGGGATAAAACTCCACACGGTCAACTTTGCTGCCGAATATTGGGACAATGTATTTGAGTATTTTCTTGCCGAATACAAAGCAGGTCGTACCCCAAATCCTGATATCATGTGCAACAAAGAAATCAAATTTAAGGCCTTTTTAGAGTTTGCCGATGATATTCTCGATGCCGACTACATCGCCATGGGTCACTATGTGCGCCGCCGCGACAATGCCGATGGCACAACGCAAATGCTGCGCGGGGTCGACAATAATAAAGATCAAAGCTACTTCCTATACACCTTAAGCCATGAACAAGTGGCACGCAGCCTGTTTCCGGTGGGTGAACTCGAAAAACACGAAGTGCGAGAGATCGCCAAACAGATGGGCTTAATTACCCATGATAAGAAAGACAGCACCGGCATTTGCTTTATCGGCGAGCGAAAATTTACTGAATTTTTAGGTAATTACTTACCAGCGCAACCTGGCAATATCGAAACCGCCGAAGGCGAAGTCATTGGCACGCACCAAGGTTTGATGTACCACACCTTAGGCCAACGTAAAGGTCTGGGGATTGGTGGCATGAAAAATAGCAATGATGACCCATGGTACGTGGTGGACAAAGATCTCAAACGTAACGTGCTTGTTGTTGGCCAAGGTGGTCACCATCCGCGATTGATGTCCAATGGCATGTTTGTCAATCAACTACACTGGGTCGACCGCAAAGGTCCCGCCGATGGCAGCCAAATTGTGGTGAAAACCCGTTACCGCCAGCAGGATATCCCTTGCACCCTTACCTATCTTGATGACAATACCCTCAAAGTGGTGTTTGACGAGCCCGTTGCCGCCGTGACGCCTGGCCAATCAGCGGTATTTTACGATGGCGAAGTGTGCCTCGGTGGCGGAATTATCGATCAACTGATCAGAGGATAAACCGTGAACGAACAGCTCCATGATCGTACTATGGCCTTTGCAGGAATACTGCAGGCCATTGCACAAGTTCAGTATTTAGCCCGTCATGGTGAAAGCGACACCGATGAGCTAGCTGCCAGTTTACACACCATTTTAGTGACTAATCCAGAAACCCCCGCCGATGTCTACCAAGATAAGGCGGGCCTGCACAAAGGCTACCAATTGGTGTTAAATCAACTGGGGGATAGCAGTCAAAAAGATGTGGAAATTACCCGCTATCTGGTGGGAATTTTAGCCCTTGAACGTAAATTAACCCGTTCAAATACCGGGTTAGCTATGCTTGCCGAACGAATCAATCAAGTGAATCGTCAGCTACATCATTTTGCGATCACCGACGAACAAGTCATTGCCAATCTGGCCAGTATTTATAGCGACATTATCAGTAATCTTGGACCTAAGATTCAGATCTCAGGTAATCCAGTGTGTCTGCAACGTCCAATCGTGCAACAAAAAATCCGCGCCTTGCTGCTTGCAGCCATGCGCAGCGCAGTGTTATGGCGACAACTAGGCGGCAAACGTCGACACTTAGTCTTTGCCCGTAAAGCCATCATAGACACAGCCAAGAAAAGTCTTACCCTATAATAAAATAAGTTTTCATCAAGGAGCTTCACATGGATCTTTCCGCACTAACTGCTATCTCTCCGGTAGACGGCCGTTACGGTAGTAAAACAGCGTCATTGCGAGGGATTTTCAGCGAGTTCGGTCTTACTAAGTACCGTGTTCAAGTTGAAATCAACTGGTTAAAGTTACTCGCTGATTGCCCAGAAATCACCGAAGTGCCACCATTAAGCGAGTCAGCGATCGCGCTTCTCGATGCCATAAAAGACAATTTCAGTGAGCAAGATGCGCTTCGCGTGAAAGCCATTGAAAGCACCACCAACCACGACGTGAAAGCAGTTGAATACTTTATCAAAGAAAAAATCGCAGACAACGCTGAACTCGCCGCTGTCGGTGAATTTGTTCACTTTGCCTGTACTTCTGAAGATATCAACAACTTAAGCCATGGTTTAATGTTGACTGAAGCCCGCGAGCAAGTGGTACTGCCTTATTGCAATGAACTGCTCAGCGCCATCAAAAAACTGGCCGTTGAATACCGCTCAGTACCTTTGATGTCACGTACCCACGGTCAGCCAGCCTCGCCTTCAACCTTAGGCAAGGAAATGGCTAACGTAGCCGTGCGTTTAGAGCGCCAAATCAAGCAAATCGCGGCCGTTGAAATCATGGGGAAAATTAACGGCGCCGTAGGCAACTACAACGCGCACATATCTGCATACCCAGAAGTGAACTGGCATGCACTGTCTGAACGTTTTGTGACGAGCCTAGGCCTGCACTGGAACGCATACACCACTCAAATAGAACCGCATGATTACATTGCAGAGCTCTTTGATGCGATTGCGCGTTTCAATACTATTCTGCTCGATTTCGACCGTGACGTTTGGGGTTATATTGCCTTAGGTCACTTCAAGCAACGTACCATTGCCGGTGAAATTGGCTCATCAACCATGCCACACAAGGTCAACCCTATCGACTTTGAAAACTCTGAGGGTAACTTAGGTATTGCCAATGCGTTGATGCAACATTTAGCCGCAAAACTACCCGTTTCAAGATGGCAACGTGACTTAACCGATTCCACCGTACTACGTAACTTAGGTGTGGGTATCGCCCACTCGCTGATCGCTTACCAAGCGACCTTAAAAGGCATCAGCAAGTTACAAGTGAATGAAGAGCATTTACGTGCCGAGCTCGATCAAAACTGGGAAGTATTGGCCGAGCCCGTACAAACCGTTATGCGTCGCTATGGTATTGAAAAGCCATACGAGAAGTTAAAAGAATTGACACGCGGTAAACGCATCGACGCTAAGCAACTTGCCGAATTTATCGACGGTTTAGCCCTGCCTGAAGAAGTGAAAGCAGAGCTGAAGAAGATGACGCCAGCCAACTATATTGGCCGTGCAGAAGCATTCGTTGACGAACTTAACTAAAGTTCAGTTTACGGCTAACGCTTCGTTTAACGCTAAGCTGACATGCTTAGCTTATTATCTAGCCTAAATAAGGATTGAGGCGGTTACATTGTTAAGGATGTAGTCGCCTTTTTTGACACTATGTATAAACTCAATCTCGATATTGCCCAGTTCCTCAAGGATTACTGGCAACAAAAACCTGTGGTCATCAAAGGCGCTTTTCCTCACTTTGAAGATCCAATCAGTGCCGATGAGCTGGCCGGCTTGGCCTGCGAAGAAGAAATCACTTCGCGCATCGTCGTTACCCAAAAAGATAACTGGGAAGTGATCCAAGGCCCCTTTGAGGATTACGACAATTACGGTGAAACCCACTGGCAATTATTGGTGCAAGCGGTTAACCATTGGTATCCCGACTCACAACCCCTCGTTGAGGCCTTTCGTTTTCTCCCCGATTGGCGATTCGATGATTTGATGGTGTCATTTGCCACTCCAAGTGGCGGTGTCGGTCCCCATATCGACAACTACGATGTGTTTATTATTCAAGGCGAAGGTCAGCGCCGCTGGACCGTAGGTGACAACACCCCACAACAACGTCGTGGCGGTAATCCTAATTCACCTCTGGTTGAAGACTTTGACCCCATCATTGATATGGTGTTAGAGAAAGGCGATATGCTTTATATTCCACCAGGATTCCCACACTGCGGTGAAACCTTAACCTTAGCCTTGAGCTATTCGATTGGTTACCGCGCACCCAGTCAGCAAGAATTAGTCAGCGAAGTGGCCGACTATTTACTCGACAAAAATTTGGGTCAACAGCGTTTTACCTCCGCATCCGAGCCAGCAAATCCGGGCATTATTAGCCAAGATCATCAACTCGGCATTATGTCGCTGTTAAGCCAGCTTGCCCAAGATCCTGCGAGTTATCAGGTTGTGCTAGGTAAACTGCTAAGCCAAAACCGATTCGAATTAGATATTTGTGAAGACGAAGAAGCCTATAGCATCGACGATCTGCAAGATGCCTTTGAACAAGGCGCTGGTGTAAATCGCATTGGCGGTTTAAAAGTACTACGTTTAGAGAATGATGCTCACTCGCGCTTATTCATTAATGGCGAAATCTATGATCTGCCCAATACACCCGAAGCGGTGCTTGTACAGTTAAGCGATCATGTCAGCTTTGATAGCGAAACGGCTCTCGCGTTATGCGAACATGATGAAGTACAACAGCTATTGCTGGAACTGATTAATCAAGGTTTATACTATTTAAGTGATGAAGAAGCGTAATCCTTTAATATGGAATGAAACCGTCGGTATGCTCAACGTAGGACACAACGCTTGAGACAGACTTAAACAACAAAGGCACTCAATCGAGTGCCTTTGGTTTTATGACTTAACACAAGGAAGTCTAGCTATTCCAGAGTTTTTCATCATTGTGCATACGATATAAACTCTCTGCACGGGAGACTAATAACTGGGCAAATTTTGCCTGGGTTGCATCACGTCTGGTTGCGCCTGAACGGATCAAATTTTCAGCCTGCATTTGCCACATCATCGAGAAATGACGAACCGCATCACGCGCCGTTTTAGCCACTTTGACATCCACAAAATCCGATGGTAAATCGCCTGACATCACCCAATAGGTTTTGGTCGTAGGACGTTTGGATTCCATCTTCCAAATCGCTAAATAAGGTGCAAGATAACGGCTCTCATCGGCTAAAACCTTGCTGGGGATAACCCCTTTTTCCGCTAAAAAACGGTTCGCTTTTTGGAATTGTGTTCTGACCCACTCTTGGCGCAATTTCTCCATTTCTTCAGGAGAGATTGTTGGTTGAGCTTGATCGACAGCTTGTTCAGTCATACTTCCGTCCTATCTTATTGTTATAGCGCGGCTCTCATTCTTGGGACAGCACGCGAATTATACTAATGTCTGAGAATATCATCAGTTAAAACTGGTTTCGCACCTCTAAGCTTACGTTTACGTAAAGTGGAAAGCTAGATTGCCACAAATAATCTATTTATTCGGTCATTATGCATGGTTGAGAGTATCGCTAAATGCTATGGTTCTGCAATAAATATAACGAGCTGTCGATGGGAAGTCGTTCCATCGACGTTTTATTGTGTATAGCGGAGAACTTCACGTGGCTGTATTTAATCATGTATCCTTTGATGAACATGAACAGGTCGTATTCTGTCATGATAAAGAAAGTGGCTTAAAAGCCATTGTTGCCATCCATAACACCAACTTAGGTCCTGCGGTAGGTGGATGCCGGATGTGGAACTATCAATCCGATGATGAAGCCCTGACTGACGTATTGCGCCTCTCCCGTGGTATGACTTACAAAAATGCCCTCGCTGGTTTAACCATGGGCGGTGGTAAGTCAGTGATTATTGCCGATCCTAAGCGTCCTGACCGCGAAGCCCTCTTCCGTGCTTTTGGCCGTTTTATTAATAGCCTCGGTGGACGTTACTATTCTGCTGAAGACGTGGGCACCACGACCGCTGATATCATGATTGCCCATCAAGAAACACCTTACATGGCAGGCCTTGAAGGCAAGAGTGGCGATCCATCGCCATTTACAGCACTAGGCACCTATTTAGGGATCAAGGCTGCAGTTAAACATAAACTCGATTTAGACAGCTTAAAAGGCCTTAAGATCGCCGTTCAAGGTGTGGGCCATGTAGGTTACTACCTGTGTAAACATTTGCATGAAGAAGGTGCACAGCTGATTGTTACCGATATTCACCAAGCATCACTGGATAAAGTAGCTACCGACTTTGGCGCCATCGTTGTTGCTCCACAGGATATCTATGCCCAAGACGTGGATGTCTATGCGCCATGTGCACTAGGTGCAACTCTAAACGATGTTACCCTACCACAACTCAAAGCTAAGATTGTTGCGGGTTGCGCCAACAACCAATTAGCCGAAGTCCGCCATGGCGAGCAGTTAAAAGAAATGGGCATTCTGTATGCGCCAGATTATGTGATTAACGCTGGCGGCATTATCAACGTGTCATTTGAAAAAGATTATGACGCAGCAAAATCAGAAGCTAAGGTCAGAGAAATCTACAACACGCTGCTGAAGATTTTTGCTAAGGCCGATGCTGAAAACCGCACGACAGGTGCAGTAGCTGACGAAATGGCCCGTGCCATTTACCAAGCGGCCAAAGCTTAATCATGCAGTAGGCGGACAACGAGTCGTTGTCCGCCTCAACCACTTCCCTCGCTCCACTTATCTATCTAAAAAATAAATTCCTCTCAATACCAATCAGATACTAAAACGCCACGTAAAATTCACTTTTCTGTAGTGGAAAACCCTATATGTCTCTGCTTGAATTAACTACTCGTCAGTCACGGAGAAGGTGCCACTATGGTCAGTTTCAAATATGAGCTGGGGAAAGATTCACTTGAATTACAAGCAAGTGATTGGTCGGGTTTGGAGAGAGTCTATATCAATGGCCAAATGGTTTCGCGCAAACTCAATTTTAGCCATCAAAGTGAACATTTGATCAAATTGAAAGATGGTGGGCAATGCCTATGTAAGTTGTTTATTGACCCCTTCACAAATGAGTTAACTTGCCGTATTTATAAGCGTAATCAGCTAATCACTAGTCTGAAACAGGGAAAAAATAGCTTAATGCAGCGACAACGATTACTACAACAAGGGTTATTACTGGGGTCAAGTTTAGTGTTACTTTTTATGCTACTCCCTTTATAAATAGCAAAACTAGCCGAAGGTATTATCGACTAATCTGAAAGCTTATTTATTTTATTCAAAAGCTTAATAAAATAACTTCGTTCATCTTCAGTAAGATTAGCAAGAAACTTTTCATTGGCGCGCTCGGCCTCACGGATCAAATCCTGCTCCAGCGCCTTGGCCTCATCGGTGAGAAAAATCTGGAAAGCTCGGCGATTATCGAGTTCTTGATGGCGGGTGATGAGGCCTTGCACCTGCAACTGATCGAGCAAACGGGTCATGGTATAGTTCGCTACATCACAACGTTTGGACAACTCGGTCTGAGTAATCCCCTCCTCCTGCCAAAGCGCGAATAATACTGGCCACAACTTAATGTCGAGCTGATAGCGTTTCAACTGCAAATCGAGTTCATTTTGCAGCTCAATATTTAAATGCGAAACAAGATAGCCTAAGCTTTCATAACGGTTCAAACAGCACCTCCGAAAACAACATTTAGACCCATCGACACAGACCTAAACCCGAGTAGGATTGGCTAAGGTTAGTTTTAATACTATCACTTAACCCATAATAAACTAGTCAGCCTCCCCAAGTTATTACAATCAAAATCTTTAAGCACTGAGGCCACCTTCATCGGTTAAATTGAATTCATTCACAAAATTGTAGTAGCAGGCACGGCTCAATTTTCCCCATAGGCCGCGCTCTAGCGGCAGATAAATCCCAAAGTCGGTGAGCTTTAAATGATGGAGTGTCGCCAGAGAATGCTCGGTGCCAATACTACTGCGCAGCGTTAAACCCGATGCAGTCTCATCCTTCACATAATCGACAATCAACAGCGGCGCATCATCCACCTCGACTCGCACTTTCTCCACTGGGGTTATTAGAAAATGCTCCCCATCGATGTGATGTAAAATACTGGCAAACAGCTTAGCAAACTTCGTCGGTAATGGGCTGTCCTGATATAACCAGTCACCGGAGAGTTGAATACAAAATAACGTTGTTTGACTACATAGCTCAGTTTGCTGTGCTAAGTCATCATTCTGTTTTGTCTTGCTGGTGAATGCCTGTAGCGTATCGATAACATTGTCCGTGTGTTTTTCCATAGCGTCCCCTCAATAAAAAAACCAGCCTGACGACTGGTTTAGTGTGGCATTGCCTTAGGGATTATCCAATCCCTAATAAAAAATTGCGTTAAGCCTTAACGAGCTCCAATAAAGCTTCTAATGGATGTTTTGGCTTATACCCAGCAAAACGCTTTACTTGGCTGCGGCATGAGTAGCCAGAGACAAGCACCTGTGATGCATCCATCTTGCTTAAAGTGTCTTTCCACGACATATCAAACAAGGTCTTAGAACGCTCAAGATTCTCAGCCTCATGACCGTAGGTACCCGCCATGCCGCAACAGCCCAGATTCACTGCCGTTAATTTAGCGCCAAAGTGAGTGAAGATTTTGCTCCACTCATTGGCGGTATTAGGCTTCGCCGTAGACTCAGTACAATGGCTAAACCAAGTAAATTGTTTATCTTGCATGGCCTTAGTAGGAATATCCTGCAGTATGCCAAGCAGCCATTCGTTAGCCAGTTTAACCTCAAACGCGCCGCGGTTAGCCCCTAAAATTTCTTTATATTCATCGCGATAACAGAGCACTAAGGCGGGATCAATCCCAACCATTGGCATGCCTAACTTATGCACTTGGTTTAAGAAATCCGCACTCGACTGCGCCGTTTTAGCAAATTTACCCAAGAAGCCCTTGATATGCGTCGGTTTACCGTTGGGTTTAAAGGGCAGAAGAACTGGCTTTAATCCTAAAGTTTCGATCAATTGGATAAAGCGATACACCAAGCCCGCATCGTAGAAACTGTTGAAGGGATCTTGTACAACTAATACAAATTTTGCTCTCTCATCGGCGGGGATGGCCTGCAATGCCGCCAGATCATAGCCGCGACTCGCATGACCATCGAGTCGTTGTTTTAAGGTTGGCACCGACAGCGCTGGCGCATCCACATAACCGATGGCCTTTTTGATCACCCATTGGCTGAGCGGGTTTTGCGAGGCGAAATTGGTCAACCTTGGCGCAGCAGCCATCAGAGGTAAGCTGTCTTCTATGCCCGCAACCAGGTAATCCTTGGCCGGACGCAGATAACGTTGATAGTAAATATTAAAGAATTGCGCCCTAAACTTAGGTACATCCACTTTAACCGGGCACTGGCTCGAGCAAGCTTTACAGGCCAAACATCCCTTCAGCGATTCCATCACTTCGTGGGAATAATCGTAATCGCGCTTCGCATTGATGGTATTTTGCATACGCTGCAAAATACCTAATGGTTTAGCTTTCGCCAGCGCGTTCACATCCACCCCTTCCGACTCAAGCAAACGCAGCCACTCACGCATCAGACCCGCACGGCCTTTGGGGGATTGCACCCTATCGCCAGTCACCTTAAATGACGGACACATGGGCGAGTAGCTACTGTAATTAAAACACAGGCCATTGCCGTTACAGTTCATCACATCGGGATAGGCATCGCGTACTTCAACGGGAATTTGTCTGTCAAACTTGCCGCGCTTGGTACTATCCACATCAAATGCCAAGCTGCCGACTTGCTTAGGCGCCACTAACTTGCCGGGATTAAGCCTGTTATCAGGGTCAAATAGACCTTTAATGTCTTGCAGCACGCCATAAAGTTCATCGCCAAATACCGATGGGCCGTATTCGCCACGCACCCCCTTACCATGCTCGCCCCACATCAGGCCGCCGTATTTGAGTGTCAGCGCCGCGACTTGATCAGAAATCACCCTCAGCAGTTTTTCATCTTCGACATCGCACATATCCAGCGCAGGCCTTACGTGTAATACGCCCGCATCCACATGGCCAAACATACCGTATTGCAAATTGTGACTATCGAGTAGCGCACGAAACTCCATAATATAATCGGCAAGTTTTTCAGGCGGCACAGCAGTATCTTCGGCAAATGCAATGGGTTTGCGACGTCCCTTGGTAGCACCGAGCAATCCAACGGCCTTTTTACGCATGCCATAGATTTTCTCAATGCTGGCCTTATCTTGAGTGACTTGATAACCAACCACACCACATTCACCGCGACCAATTTGCTCGGTCAATACAGCCTCAAGACTCGCAAGCTTTTGCTCAACTTCTGCCGTATCACCAGCAAACTCGACCATATTCAGGCCATCGATGACTTTACCCGGCACTTCTTGAATAAGGTCGGAAACCGAATGCCAAACAATGTCCTCGCGGGCAAGATTAAGCACTTTAGAGTCCACGGTTTCGACCACCGTTGCCCGCGCAGCCACTAAGGAAGGAGCATGACGCAGCGCAGACTGGAAGGAATCGTACTTAATATTCACCATCGCCCGCTCACTCGGCAGTGGTGTAATGTTGAGTTTCGCTTCGGTGATAACCGCCAGCGTGCCTTCAGAGCCTGTTAAAATGCGTGAAAGGTCGAACTGAGTTAAGCCTTCATTCCAGACATTCTTTAAGTCATATCCGGTTAAAAATCGATTGAGTTTTGGGAATTGTTGCTCAATGAGCGCGCGCTTCTCACGGCATACCTTTGCAATTGCCGAAATCAGTTTTTGTCCAAGCGGATTTTCACTCACGTTATCGGGATTACATAAGAGACCCGCATCGAGGGGACGAGTATCTAACACACTGCCATCTATCAATACGCTACGCAGCGCCAGTACATGGTCGGAAGTTTTACCATACACCAAAGAGCCTGCGCCCGAGGCGTCGGTGTTGATCATACCGCCAATAGTGGCGCGGTTTGAAGTTGAGAGATCGGGACTAAAGAAGAATCCATGGGGACGCAGCGTATCATTTAGCGCATCTTTAATGACCCCTGCTTCAACCCTAACCCAGCCCTGCTCAGGATTCACTTCCAACACACGATTCATATAACGAGACACATCGAGGATCAAACCGTGGGTCAGCGACTGCCCATTAGTGCCTGTTCCGCCACCTCTAGCACTAAAAGTCACACCCACAAACTCTGCTTTCGTAGCAAGTTTAAGCGCTATCTCGATATCCTTTTGGTGTTTAGGATAAAGCACCGCCTGGGGCAAAAATTGATAGACAGAGTTATCCGTGGCTTGCACTAAGCGCGCGCTGTAGCGCTTATCAATATCACCTTCATAGGCACTTTGTTCTAAAGCATCAAGATAGGCCAGATAAACAGGTTCTAAGGTTTGTTGATGTGATAACAGAGGTAACATGGGCGGCTTCAGTCAATTATTGTTATGCGGCCCATTATAAACAAAAAAAAGCCGCTAAAAAGCGGCTTTTTTAACACCTTGATAAAATTACGGCCTAGATCAAGCGTGCGCTTCGGCTAAATATAACCAAGTATCAATTACGGTATCAGGGTTTAACGATACGGTATCGATGCCTTGTTCAACTAACCAAGCCGCGAAATCGGCGTGATCTGAAGGTCCTTGACCACAAATACCGATATAAGCACCCTTGGCCTTAGCCGCTTTAATGGCCATAGACAGCAGGATCTTCACCGCTTCGTTACGCTCATCAAACAAGTGGCTGATGATGCCTGAGTCACGGTCAAGACCGAGTGTTAACTGTGTTAAGTCATTTGAGCCGATAGAGAAACCATCGAAGTGCTCAAGGAACTGATCCGCTAACAGCGCATTTGACGGTACTTCACACATCATGATGACGCGTAGACCATCTTTACCACGCTCTAAGCCCTGCTCTTTCAGCAGTTCAATCACTTGCTCAGCTTCTTTCACGGTACGGACGAATGGGATCATGACTTCAACGTTCTTCAGACCCATTTCATTACGCACGCGCTTAATCGCTTCACATTCAAGTGCGAAACAATCGCGGAATGATTCAGAGATATAACGGCTCGCACCACGGAAGCCGAGCATTGGGTTTTCTTCTTCTGGCTCGTAACGGTCACCACCGACTAAGTTAGCGTATTCGTTAGACTTAAAGTCTGACATACGTACGATCACTTTCTTCGGATAGAAAGCCGAACCAATAGATGCAATACCTTCGACTAAGCGAGCGATGTAGAACTCAACAGGAGAGTCGTAACCGGCGATCATCTCGTTGATTTCTTCCTGCAATGCAGCATCTTGTTGGTTGAATTCAAGCAACGCTTTCGGGTGAATACCGATCATGCGGTTGATGATGAATTCTAAACGCGCTAGACCCACACCTTCGTTAGGTAAACGGGCAAAATCAAATGCACGATCTGGGTTACCCACGTTCATCATGATCTTCATCGGTAATGCAGGCAGTGCATCAACGCGGTTTGAAATCACTTCAAACTCTTGTTTACCTTCGTAGATGTAACCTGTGTCACCTTCGGCACAAGATACAGTCACTAACTGACCATTTTTGATACGGTCAGTCACATCACCACAACCGACTACCGCAGGTACGCCTAATTCACGGGCAATAATCGCCGCATGACAGGTACGACCGCCACGGTTAGTCACGATGGCGCTGGCGCGCTTCATGATAGGTTCCCAATCTGGGTCAGTCATGTCGGTCACTAACACATCACCTGGTTGGATTTGATCCATATCCGCGATGGAGGTTAGTACCTTAGCCACACCTGAGCCCACTTTATGACCGATAGCACGACCTTCAGAGATCACTGCGCCACGGCTCTTTAAGTGGTAACGTTCAATTAATTGTACGTCTTCACGGCTACGAACCGTTTCTGGACGCGCTTGAACGATATAGAGTTTGCCATCGTTACCGTCTTTCGCCCACTCGATGTCCATTGGACGACCGTAGTGTTTTTCGATAACCATTGCTTGTTTAGCAAGTTCCATCACTTCGGCGTCGTTGATGGAGAATTGACGACGTTTTTCAGCAGCAACGTCTTCAATTTTCACTTGTTTGCCGTGAGCAGCATCATCGGAATACACCATCTGGATGAGCTTACTACCGATATTACGGCGAACAACGGCTTTATGACCTTGAGAAAGGATAGGTTTGTGGACATAGAATTCGTCAGGGTTTACCGCACCTTGAACAACCATTTCACCCAGACCGAAAGATGAAGTGATAAACACCACATCGTTGTTGCCTGATTCAGTGTCCATGGTGAACATAACACCTGATGCCGCTTTGTCTGAACGAACCATGCGTTGTACGCCGGCAGACAGGGCAACACCGTGGTGCTCATAACCTTGGTGAACACGGTATGAAATTGCACGGTCGTTAAAGAGTGACGCAAACACGTGCTTAATCGCCACGAGTACAGAGTCAAATCCTTTCACGTTTAAGAAGGTTTCTTGCTGACCAGCAAAAGAAGCATCTGGCATATCTTCTGCGGTAGCAGAAGAACGTACTGCAAATGATGCATCGCTAGTTTCAGCGGCAAGTTTATCGTAAGCTTCACGAATGGCTTGCTCTAAAGCTGGTTGGAATGGGGTGTCAATCACCCATTGTCTGATCTGTGCACCTACTTTTGCCAGTGCATTGACATCATCTACATCCAGTGTGGCTAGAATGTCATAAATCTTCTGGTTTACTCCACTTTGTTCAAGGAACTCATTGAACGCATAAGAAGTAGTCGCAAATCCGCCAGGTACTTGAACACCGGCATTAGCTAGATTGCTGATCATCTCGCCAAGAGAAGCATTTTTACCGCCAACCAAGTTGACGTCACCCATGCCTAATTCCTGATACCAGAGTACGTATTGCTGCACAGTTCTATCTCCGCAAGTTTATTTCAGTGGCCCCTTCACACGAGGGCAGCGGCATTTTACACTCCCGCTGAAGAAGCGTAAATCTATAATTTTATTTGTAATTTTATTACTACAAGAGGTCAGTATGGCACCAAAGGTATTTTACATCTCCGACGGCACAGCGATCACAGCAGAGGTTTTTGGGCATGCAGTTCTCTCGCAATTTCCATTAGAATTTGAGTCACTTACAATTCCATTTGTTGAAACATTGGCAAAAGCTGAAAACGTTAAACGACAAATTAATGATTGTTTTATTACAACAGGCGAACGCCCCTTAGTGTTCCATTCAATCGTTAAACCGGAAATTCGGGACATCATTTATTCGAGTGAAGGTCTCGATTACGATTTTTTAAATACCTTCGTCGCTCCACTTGAACAACATTTAGGCGTAAGTGCATCGCCTGTATTACACCGCACCCACGGTAAAGCCAATCAGGGTTATGAAGCCCGTATCGATGCCATCAATTTTGCGATGGATAATGATGATGGCCAAACCATGAAGCATATGGATCAGGCCGATTTGATCCTGCTGGGCGTGTCTCGCTGCGGTAAAACCCCGTCCAGCCTCTATTTATCGATGCAGTTTGGTATTAAAGCGGCTAACTACCCGTTCACCGAAGACGATATGGATAACCTTAAACTGCCCGAAGCCTTAAAACGCAATAAGAAAAAATTGTTTGGGTTGACCATCGATCCGGTACGCTTACATGAAATCCGCCAAAGTCGGATGGAAAACAGTCGCTACTCTTCCTTAAAGCAGTGTCGTTTAGAGGTAAAAGAAGTCGAGATGATGTTCAAACGTGAACGTATTCCTTATATCGACACCACCAACCACTCGGTCGAAGAAATCGCCACTAAGATTTTAGATGTGACGGGTTTAGAACGTCATATGTTCTAATCTTGATGATTTCGAACGAGACAATCGAGTCCCTCGATTTAGGCTAAATAGGTCTAACTTAAATCAAATTCATTGCACAGTTGCCGACAATTAACACAATTGGCACTGTGCAATGCTGTTCGATTCGTTATAATCCGAGGCAATCTGGCGAAAAGCGCCGCACGCAAGCTCGGTATTTTGAATGACCATTAAAACAGACGAATTACGCACTTCCTTATTAGCTAAAGTCATCTCACCTGCACAACTGGCATCTGAGTACCCGTTAACCCAAGATGCAGCCGATTACCTCGTTCAGCAACGTCGTGAAGTTGAAGCCATTATTATGGGCGAAGATCATCGTCTACTGGTGATCATTGGCCCTTGCTCTATCCATGATACGCAAGCTGCCCTCGACTACGCCCGCCGTTTAGCTGTGCTGCATCAAGAGTTAAAGGACGATCTCTGTATTTTAATGCGGGTGTACTTTGAAAAGCCGCGCACCATTGTTGGCTGGAAAGGGTTAATTTCCGATCCTGACTTAGATGGCAGCTTTGAACCCAATAAAGGATTGCGTATTGCCCGTCAGCTACTACAGCAAATCACTGAGCTGAAATTGCCGATTGCCACCGAGTTTTTAGATATGGTGAACGGTCAATATATTGCTGATTTAATCACCTGGGGCGCTATCGGCGCTCGCACCACTGAAAGCCAAGTCCACCGCGAAATGGCCTCGGCACTCTCCTGCCCTGTAGGTTTTAAAAATGGAACCGATGGCAATATCAATATCGCCGTTGATGCCGTTCGTGCCGCCAAAGTGCCACATATTTTCTATTCACCAGATAAAGATGGCGCTATGTCAGTGTATCGTACCCATGGCAATCCTTATGGGCACATTATTTTACGCGGTGGTAAAAAACCTAATTACTTTGAGCAGGATATTGAACAAGCAAGATTAAAACTTGAGTCTGTCAATGTAACGCCGCGTGTGGTGGTTGATTTTAGTCACGGTAACAGTGAAAAAAATCACCTAAAACAACTGGTCGTTGCTGAAAATATCATGGCGCAAATGCGTACCGGAAGTACGGCCATTGCCGGCATCATGGCAGAAAGTTTCTTACAGGAAGGCAATCAAAAAGTGATTGAGGGTCAACCTTTATGCTATGGCCAAAGCATTACCGATGCCTGCTTACATTGGGATGACTCAGAAAAATTACTGCGAGATCTGGCTAAAGCCTCACGCGATAGGCGTGAACTTCTCGGTAAATAAGTCGATTACCAAACACTAAAGGCTTCCACTGGAAGCCTTTTTACTTTTCGTTTTGTCTTAAAACCTAACGATATAGTCGTTTTATATCATTCAAATTGAAAACTCACTATAATCGCGCCTCTTGAAAATGCATAACCTCAGGTTGCCGTATGCCACATTCACTCGACTCTACTCGCCCTACTTTTTCCGATGCCATCGAACAACGAATCAATCAATCCGAAGCGCGGGTAATCAAAGCCGTATTTCCTTCTATCACCAATCACCACAATACCTTATTTGGTGGTGAAGCCTTAGCATGGATGGATGAAACCGCTTTTATTGCTGCGACTCGTTTCTGCCGTAAAGCCTTAGTTACAGTCAGCTCTGATCGAATCGACTTTAAAAAACCTATTCCAGCGGGTACCTTAGCAGAGCTTATCGCCCGCGTGATCCATGTAGGTAATACCTCGTTAAAGGTCGAAGTCAATATTTTTGTCGAAGACATGTACCAAGATCACCGTGAGCATGCGATCCGTGGCGTATTCACCTTTGTTGCGGTAGACGAACAACGCCATCCAACCCAAGTGTGGACGGCTGAATAAGATTTATACTACGTAATAACGTACTCTAGCCCTTTAACAGCAAGGTTTTAGGGCTAATTTATTCGTTCATTTAAGCAAGACAAAAGTATAACAACCAGAAACATATAAAAATTTTGTCCTTCTTGCTGCATAAACCAATAGGATCCTCGATTACTTTTCTGTTACATTGGGTTTAATCTTCACGCGCCACGAACATAATCAAAAAAGCCATGAAGCTAGAAAACTTAAATATAATTATTGCCGACGACCATCCATTGTTTCGAAATGCACTACGTCAAGCACTCAGTAGTGCCTTTGAGCGCACCCAGTGGTTTGAGGCTGACAGTGCCGATGCGTTGCAGTCTGTGTTAGATTCACAAAGTATCAGCTACGATTTGGTTTTACTGGATTTGCAGATGCCAGGTTCCCACGGCTATTCGACGCTTATCCATCTGCGCTCTCACTACCCTGAGCTGCCTGTTATCGTGATTTCGGCCCACGAGGATATCAATACCATTAGCCGTGCTATTCACTACGGTGGTAGCGGTTTTATCCCTAAATCGGCGTCGATGGAAACCTTGAAAGAAGCCCTAACCGCTGTTTTATGTGGGGATTTATGGCTACCTAAAGGTGCTGATATTATACCTATCGAAGATGACAGCACTGATAAAATGGCCAGTAAGCTCTCAGATCTCACGCCGCAGCAATATAAAGTACTGCAAATGTTTGCTGAGGGCTTGCTCAATAAACAAATTGCCTATGACTTAGGTGTTTCTGAAGCAACAATAAAAGCGCACGCCACTGCCATTTTCAGAAAACTAGGCGTTCGTAATCGCACTCAAGCGGTTATTGCTTTAAGTCAGCTTGAAATGGATAAAGTCGATTTGTCATAGTCATGCGTGTCATTTCAACTCTCAACACAATAAAAATGCCGCAATTGATGCGGCATTTTTATTAATTTCACCAATAGCGTAGCTTAATCAACGCATAGGCAGATTTTTATCTGCAAACATCTCATCAATTAATTGCTGATCACGCAATGCGACGGCCTTCTCAACCACATCACGAGTTAAATGTGGCGCAAAGTGTTGAATAAAATCATACATATAACTTCGTAAGAAACTACCCTTCCTGAAACCAATTTTAGTGGTGCTATGGGCAAATAAATGGCCAGCATCGATGGCAACTAAATCTTTATCAATATTTGGATCAATCGCCATAGAGGCAATCACTCCTACACCTAAGCCTAAGCGCACATAGGTTTTCAGCACATCAGCGCTGGTAGCACTAAAGACAACCCGCGGCTCAAGGTTTGCACGATTAAACGCTTTCTCAATTTCCGATGCCCGATCAAATCCAAACACATAAGTCACTAATGGAAAACGGGCTAAATCTTCAATACTAATATGAGTTCGTGTCGCCAAGGGATGATCTTTTGGCACCACGACGGAGCGATTCCAGTGATAACAAGGCAACATAATCAAATCGGAATACAAATGCATCGCTTCGGTCGCAATTGCAAAATCAGCATCACCTCGGGCAGCCTGCTCACTGATCTGCGATGGCGTCCCCTGATGCATATGTAGGTTAACTTTGGGATAACGGTCGATAAACTGGCGAATGATATGGGGTAAAGCATAGCGAGCTTGGGTATCCGTTGTCGCAATATTCAATTCACCTTGATCCGGTTTTGTATATTCCTCAGATACTTTTTTAATACTTTCAACTTTACCTAAGATGTCATTGGCGATATTAATCACCTGCTGTCCAGCTGGCGTCACATGGGTCAAATGTTTACCACTGCGACCAAATATTTGAATACCTAATTCATCTTCCAACATGCGAACTTGCTTACTGATCCCAGGCTGTGATGTGTATAAATTTTCAGCTGTGGCCGATACGTTAAGGTTATGCTTTACGACCTCAGCAATATACCTGAGCTGTTGCAGTTTCATCTTATGTCCTTGTCTCAAACAGGCTGAAATGGATTGGTTAAAATAGCACCACTCAGTATCAGCTATAATCAATCGTTATAGTATATAGTAAAAATTAAAGCAAATAGGAATATAGAGCACAAGTCTTATGTTTCAAACGACAGAAATGATAACCTAGGCTAAGATAACTATGCTAGTTTATTGATTTATTGTAGCATTAGCTCAATTGGATAAATAATGGAACAGCTATGACATTCACCTTGGTTCTGATCCTCATCGGTGCACTATTACTGCTTGTTATCGGAATTAACGTAATACAACAACAAAAAGAACGTGCAGAGGCTGAACGTAGGATTGAATTTGCCCGCCAACGTGCGATTCTTGATGAAACAGAAACCGTATTATCCAATACAGGGATGATACCTTGTAGTACACATATAATGTTAGTGCTCTATCGCCGTGTTCAAGATGCTTTGGAAATGGCAACATCACTGAGTACAAGCCAACAACAAGCCGATTTTCAACGTCGACTTGCCGATATCAAAAATCAAATTGATTCATTACAAGCTAACCCACCTCAAGTCCCGCCGATTGAGAATTTTAGATTGCCTGATAACGACAAACAAACTTTGGTGTTAGTACAAACGTTAAAGAAACTAAAAGCCATTTTGCGTGCAGAGCATAACAAGGGGAGAGTCGACCCAGCGGTATTTGGTCAGGAAGAAAATCGTATTGATAGTTTACAGCTCAGAATTAACGTTGACTCTATGTTGTCACGTGCTCGCGCCGCAAGTTTTATGAAGCAATACGGATCTTCAAAGCAAATGGTGACTAAAGCATTAGCCACTTTGCATGCAATTAAAGCGCAGACGCCAAACGATCCCTTTATCGCCCGTAAAGTCGATGAAGCCAAAATGCTATTAGATGAAATTATGGGCGCACAAAAACTCACTGCACCCAGTGCACCTAAGCCCAAGAATGAAGAAGACGATATCGATATGCTGTTTCAACCGAAAAAGAAATGGTGATCAATCTTTAAAACACAAAAGCCAAGTCAGTGACTTGGCTTTTTTATTGGTTGAAATCTAACTTAAGCAGTAACACAACCTAGAGCATATTCACAAAGCGTTCATCCTCAATGACGATTTGTGAACATGCCCATAAGCACATGTTTATTTCTTCGCTTTCTTCGCTGATGATTCACTTACCCATTTACCATTAACATAATGGGCGGACCATCCAGTGGCTTTACCGTCGACTTCCGTCGCCACATATTGCTCTTTGGTCTTACGGCTAAACTTCACCGCCGCCTTATTGCCGTCATCATCAGCGATAGGTGCATCAGCAAGATACTGATACTTTGGCCATAAGAGTTCACGGTATTTCACTAATTCTTCAACCAGTGGCGCACGGGTTTCCCTCGATTTAGGGAAGGTACTGGCCGCTAAGAATATCCCTGCCGCCCCGTCACGCAGCACAAAGTGCGCATCCGACTTGCTACATTTAAGCTCTGGTAAGTAAATAGGATCTTCTTTTGGTGGCGCCGCTTCACCGTTTTTCAGTAATTTACGGGTATTCTTGCATTCCGCATTCGTACAACCGAAGTACTTACCAAAACGACCGTTTTTCAGTTCCATATCATGACCACAGCGGTCACATTCGATTAATGGGCCTTCGTAACCTTTGATCTTAAATTGCCCTTCTTCGACTTCATACCCCTCACAAACAGGGTTATTACCACAAACATGCAGTTTGCGTTTTTCGTCGATAAGATAACTGTCCATCGCCGTGCCGCAAATACCACAGCGGTGCTTGGCACGCAATGCATCGGTTTCGGCATCTTCACTATCGCTGATCGCTTCAATGCCTGGCGTTAAGTTCATGGTGGTTTTGCAGCGCTCTTTTGGTGGCAACTCGTAACCAGAACAACCGAGGAATACCCCTGTTGTGCCGGTACGGATCCCCATTGGACGACCGCAAGTCGGGCACTTAATATTGGTCATCACCATTTGATTGAGGCGCATACCGCCCTCTTCCGGTGCTAATTCTGCTTTCTCTAATTGTTTAGTGAAGTCAGCATAGAAACCATCGAGCACTTTTTTCCAATCCAACTCACCCTTAGCAACATCGTCGAGGGTCTGTTCCATACTGGCGGTAAAGTCATAGCTCATCAATTCAGCAAAACTATTGACTAAGCGTTCACTGACTATTTCGCCCATTTTTTCAGCGTAGAAGCGGCGGTTTTCCACTTTCACGTAGCCACGTTCTTGGATCGTCGAAATAATGGTGGCGTAGGTTGACGGACGGCCAATACCGCGCTTCTCTAACTCTTTAACCAATGACGCTTCACTGTATCGCGCTGGAGGCTTAGTAAAATGTTGTTTAGGCTCGAGTTCAACGAGAGATAATACATCCCCTTCGTTCACAGCCGGTAGTGTATTGTCTTCTTCGTTTTTCTTCTTGATTGCAGTTTGAACACGGGTCCAACCGTCAAAGCGCAGGATGCGTCCTGTTGCTTTAAGTTCGTAGTCGCCTGCTTTCACCGTGAGTTTAGTCGCGTCGTATTGGGCAGGTGTCATTTGGCAGGAGACAAACTGACGCCAAATTAACTCGTAAAGGCGCTGCGCATCACGTTCCATATCAGTTAAAGCCGCAGCTTCAACATTGACATTTGAAGGACGAATCGCTTCGTGCGCTTCTTGTGCGCCTTCCTTAGAACCGTAGCGGATAGGCTCGGCAGGTAAATACTTGGCGCCGTATTCCTTGCCAATCATCTCACGTACGCTGTCTAAGGCCTCTTGGCTTAGGTTTGTCGAGTCGGTACGCATATACGTGATGTGACCCGCTTCGTACAAGCGCTGCGCCATCATCATGGTTTTCTTCACCCCAAAGCCTAAACGAGTACTGGCCGCTTGTTGCAGGGTGGAGGTAATAAAGGGGGCGGAAGGTTTACTTTGAGTCGCTTTATCTTCACGGGCAATCACTTTAAAGCTAGCCGAAGATAAGGCCTGCACCGCGGCTAACGCTTGTTGCTCGTTGGTTGGCTCAAAAGCTGAATCTAAATACTTAACCACTTCCATGCGCAGTGCTTCGCTGGCTGGCGTATTAAGCTCAGCATGCACATCCCAAAACTCTTCTGGCACAAAGGCTTTGATTTCGCTTTCACGTTCCACCACGAGACGCACTGCCACAGATTGTACCCGTCCTGCGGATAAACCACGGGCAACCTTCTTCCACAACAGTGGTGACACCATAAAGCCGACGACACGGTCTAAAAAGCGTCGTGCCTGTTGGGCATTAACCATATTGGTGTCGAGGGAAGAAGGCTTACTAAAGGCTTCTTGAATCGCAGATTTGGTGATCTCGTTAAACACCACGCGCTGATACCGTGAAGGATCGCCACCAATCACCTCTTGCAAATGCCAGGCGATGGCTTCCCCTTCACGGTCTAAGTCCGTTGCGAGATAAATTTGGTCAGCAGAATCGGCTAAGGCTTGCAGCTCTTTAACCACTTTCTCTTTACCCGGTAGAATTTGATATTTAGCCGCCCAGCCCTTTTCAGGGTTAACGCCCATACGCGATACCAGCGCTTGATGATCTTTCATCTTTTTGTATCGCGCCTTTTCTTCTGGCGACATCTTCTTTACTTCGGCGGCAGGTTTCACCTTATCGGTGCCGTCAGATATAGAAGATGTAGGCAGATCACGGATATGACCTACGCTCGATTTAACGATGAATTCTTTGCCAAGATATTTATTAATGGTCTTAGCTTTGGCCGGTGATTCGACAATAACTAGCGATTTACCCATAGTTTGATTTGCGCCAAAAAATCTCAAGAAGGTGGAAATTGGCTCCATATATAGAGGGTTGCATTGAGAGTTTCAAGCTAATCCCTCTTTTATATGTACCAGCGAGTCACTTTTTAATCAAAGTTGAAAAAATGTAAAAAAATAATATTGCGTAATTAAAAACTAATATTTCATTATTTGCCAGCAAGCAAGAAATAGTTATGCATTTATCGCGAAAAAGTCGCTTTGAGCACAAAACCGTGCGCTTGTGCCCACAAAAACCTTCAGTATACTGGGTCGCTTCAGGGACCATTTGAATAAATAATAACCTTCCCTATCACAAGGATATGCAATGAAGCACTTTGAAGCGAATTTCGACGGACTCGTTGGGCCAACCCACAATTATGCCGGTTTGTCTTTTGGCAATGTGGCCTCACTCAACAACGCCGCTTTAGTCTCTAATCCTAAAGCCGCCGCTAAACAAGGTTTGCAAAAAGCCAAAGCACTCGCTGATTTAGGGATGATCCAAGGCATGTTAGCGCCACAAGAGCGCCCCGATCTTAACACGCTGCGCCGAATTGGTTTTTCTGGCAGCGATGCCCAAGTTTTACAACAAGCCGCTAAAACCGCGCCTGCACTACTTAATGCCTGTTGCAGTGCTTCAAGCATGTGGACGGCTAATGCGGCTACCGTGTCACCCAGTGCCGACACCCGTGATGGTAAACTGCATTTCACGCCCGCTAATCTAGTCGATAAGTTGCATCGCAGCATCGAGCCCATCACAACGGGGCGCATCTTAACAGCAACTTTCAATGATCCCCACTATTTTCATCACCATAATCATTTACCTGAGCATAATAGCTTCGGTGATGAGGGCGCAGCGAACCACACTCGCCTATGTCAGGAATATGGCCACGCTGGGGTTGAACTCTTTGTTTATGGACAAGAGGCGACAAATCCTCATGCTCCTAAACCACTGAAATATCCGGCAAGACAAACCCTCGAGGCCTCGATGGCGATAGCAAGATTGCATCAACTCGAAGAGGATAACTGCGTTTTTATTCAACAAAATCCCGACGTGATTGATCAAGGCGTATTTCACAATGATGTGATTGCCGTGGGTAACCAAAATGTGCTTTTCTACCACGAGCAAGCATTTTTAAATACACAGGCAAAATTGGATGAAATAAAACGCAAACTCGATACCGAGTTATATTTTATCGAAGTTCCAACCGCCAAAGTGGCGATTAACGATGCGGTGAAAAGTTATCTATTTAATACCCAAATCATCACTCTCCCCTCAGGAGAGATGGCGATCATTGCCCCAACCGACTGCCAAGAAAACCCCGCTGTTTATGCTTATTTAAATGAGCTACTCACCTTAAATACGCCAATCAAACAAGTGCTGTATTTCGATGTGAAACAAAGTATGCAAAATGGCGGCGGCCCAGCCTGCTTACGTTTACGGGTTGCCATGAATGAGCGCGAAGTTGCCGCAGTAAATCAGCACACTTTACTTAACGATGCTTTATTTGCACGTTTAAACGCTTGGGTAGATAAGCACTATCGCGACCGTTTATCAACTCAGGATTTAGCCGATCCACAACTCGTTATCGAATCACGCACCGCGCTAGATGAGCTCACTCAAATTATGAAACTCGGGAGCGTATATCCATTCCAGCGATAGTGTTTCAGTAAAAAGTAACGTTAGTTAATCGCATAATGAGGCCCCCAATGTTGGGGCCTCATTTTTTGAGTGCTTCGAATTTATCAGGAAAATAATTCAACTGGGGGGTCATTAGGCGTTAGCTGCAACTCGGTTTCAAACGACATGCCTAATTTATTCAACAGCGACTTAGAGGCCTGATTATGTGGGCTGACAATCGCGACAATCCGTTCAATCCCTAAGGTTTTACCGAATTCCAGTGATGCCCTAGCGGCTTCAAACGCGTAGCCTTTGCCCCAATATTGAGGCAAAAAAGCATAACCTAAATCCACATCCTTCAGCGTGGGTCTTTTAATTAACCCGCAGATCCCAATCGGAAAACCATTTTCGGCCAGTACCACGGCAAATAACCCAAAACCATGCTCGCGATAGCTGATAGCAGGCCCATTAGCGATATAATCCTTGGCGTCCTGCAAGCTACGCACTCCTTTATCGCCGATATTGTCGATAAATCCTTGGGTGTTGAGTAGCACCAAAATAAATGACGCATCATCGGGCGTTAACTGCCGCAGCAGTAATCTTGGGGTTTGGGCAACTTGCATACTAAGGACTCCCATTCAGCGGGGATAAACTAGGTTATAGGTAACGGGCGTACTGGCTGCCATCCTTTTGCGGTTTTTTCGGTGCGGCTACCGCTGGGGTGCCAACATATAAAAAGCCGACGATTTGATCCTCTGGCGCTAAACCTAACGCTGCATTCACATTGGCATCGAAGGCAAAATCTCCCGTGCGCCACACTGCGCCTAATCCTAAGGCGAATGCCGCTTGCTGCATTGCCATCGTAGCGCAGCCCGCTGCAATTTGCTGCTCGAGCACTGGCACTTTAGGATGTTGTTGGGTTTTCGCTACAACCGTAATCACCATGGGCGCACGCATCGGCATCCCTTTGGCTTTGTTGATAAAATCTTCATCGGCGCCGCTGGCTTTGGCGGCATTAACATAGATATCCGCTAAGGTGTCTAAACCCTTCCCCGTGGCAATAATAAATTCCCACGGCGCTAACGCGCCATGATCCGGCACTCGAATCGCCGCATCTAAAATGATTTTAAGCTCATGCTCATTGGGTGCTGGCGCGGTTAATCTTGGAGTAGATTGGCGGGTGAGTAAAAGTTCGATAGCGTCCAAGTAATTATCCCTGTTCTTATAAATGGGTGCGTATAAATTGGCTCAAGCATAGCAAATTGCGGCTAAAGAGGTACAAAAAATCCCACGTAAAAGTGGGATTGAAAGCGTTTACAGGCAAGGTCGCTCGGCTTACTTTATGCCATAACGCTTAGCGATAACGTAATCAAGACTGGTATAACGCCCACCACCTAGGCTTAAGAGTGCCAGCAACATAATGAAATAGGTCACCGCAAACTCAATTCCATTATTCAATACAACCAAGTTACCTGAACTGGTTAACCAATCGTAATTGCCGTATTGCTGCAACAGGGATTTGGCCTTATCCAGCTTGTCACCCGCCTCGAGCACCCGCTCATTTGCCAGCCATGAACTGCCATCGGCAATTGCCAGCCAACCATTAGGCCAATGCACGGTAAAAGCGGCCACCAGCATAGTGATCATCAGCGGGATAGAAATCAGTCGCGTGGCTAATCCGAGTAATAACAAAATCGCCCCAAAAAACTCAGTGCCCGCCGCCAGCGCGGCCATTAATGTCGGCATTGGTAGACCCAGCCCCCAGTCGGGATTCGCAAACCAAGTGACGGTGTCTTCAAAATGCGCGAGTTTGTTATACCCCGCCTGCATCAGTACAGGTGCAAGATAGAGCCTAAGGGCTAAGGGTGCGAGTCCATCAAACAGACGGCTAGCATTGAGTGATTTTTGATAAAAAGAAACGAGGGACATGGGCTATATCTTCAACAAAATGACGTTGCTCAATAGACCTTGTCACCAGGATTAATCTTTCATAGTCTTAACAGCCTTTTCGATTCCCTCTTGATTTAATTCGCGAAGATCTTGAATAAGCTTGTTCAGCTTCTTATAAAAATGTTTCGACTGCTTAGGTGTCAAACTAGCATTAATGGCCAGCAATAACGCCCCAAAGGCCTCGGTATTTTGCCTTAAAATAGCGCGGTGTTTTTCTGATTTAAGCTCGTCTGGCTGTGTCATCAGCAACGTCAAACGCTCGGTCAACAGCGGAATATCGCTGCGCTGCCCGAGGGCTATCTCAAACTGGCGTAGCCATTCATGGCGGTAGTCGAGCCACATATCTAGGGTGGATAACCGCTGTTGATTATATTGATGGATAAGCGCTTTTTGCTCATCCGTTACGCTCCCCAGCCAGTCATCGAATTGCTCGATAAGATTCTCATCGGCCTCTTGTTGTAACTGCTCTGGAGTTTTACCGGCAAATTCCTTAATCAATTCCTGCTCGTCTTTTCGAGACTTGGTAAGAATTTGCTTTACCTGAGAATCCGTTAATGATGCGATGATCGGCAACATGTCAGGTAGCGCAAACTCAAATAACCTAAACCAATGCCGCTTGGCGAGTGTGACATGCTCAGCCCAAAGCGTAGGGGTTAAGGTATTGGTTTGAATGAGATGTTCAACTTCGGTTAACTGCGCCACATAGTGAGCAAGCTCTTCAGATTGATGCCAACGCACAAACTTTTCGATAAGCCGATCCATACTCTTTTGCTGAGTTTTATCTAAAGTGACATAGTCATCTAATTCCCAACCGATAGCCCAATCCAGAAAATGGTAACTAAACTTAGTCGAACACGCGGATACCCCAAACACCAATACCAACAGCAACAAGGTTTTTTTCATCAATTTGCGTCCTTTCTCTCTTTGTCATCCTACGACACTCAAGTTAACAAAAAGTTGCACCAATAACATAGCAGTAAACATCACGCAGTGTTTGACCTTAACTGTTTTGCTTAAGTGGTTTTACAGAGGATTATGGGTGCAAGCATCTTTGACTAAGTGTGGTAGCGTAAAGATGTGTTTAAGCGTCTTGGCTTACTAGCGGCCAAAAGCTATCAAACCAAGCAAGATACGCCTGCTGACGCTCTACATCGGTTTGCGCCGCCATCAGTAGCGCCCAGTAAAGCGCAAACACCCAATACATTTCAATTGCAGCTGGAATCGCCGTGATCGCGGTGGATGTGAGGCCTGGATGTTTTGCAAGATATTGCTGCACTAAAATATGCCGCTGCGCTGGTGTTAATCTGTGGGTCGCCAGCACAGCGGCCAGCTCACATAAAGGATGAGAGGCAGTGGCGTATTCAAAGTCGATACAATACAGCCGATTATCCTTTAGCAGCAGATTATGCGGATTTAAGTCTCGATGGCAAAATTGCGCCGCCACCAAACAATCGGCTAACGCGTTTGTCCAACGATGAATTTGCGGTTGTAAGCCCAACAATGAGTCCAACCGCGTCTGCCAAGCGCTACCTTTATCAGTTTCAGCAAAGGCTAATAACTGCTGATGATATTGCTGCCACTGCTCTGTCACGCTGATGTGATAAGGCCCAGCGGATTGCAAGCGTAGCTGTTGCAATAATTGCTGCAATAGAGAATGTGCATAATTTGGGCACTGGGATTCAAGTAATGTCAGCGGTGTGAACCCTGCGGCGAAAGACTGAGGCGTGGGAGTCTCGTATAATGCGCACTCAAGATTTTCAGCATGCGCTTGCAGCCACCTTTGCACCCACAATTCTCCATGGGTGAATTCGGCCGCACTACACTGATATTCCAAGTCGTTCCACTTAACCACGTGATAAAAATCAGCCCCGTCGCCGAGCATTTCCGGCGTCCGAGAAACGTTAACTCGACAGGCAATCTCCTGTGATTCGATAAATGCACTTACATAGTAACGATGATCGCAACTTGCCCATATCAGCTCAGGCGCAAGCTTTGCCTTAGCTAGATTACGCCAATAAAACAACTCTTGCTCTCGAGAACAAAACTGGTCGGCGGCATCGGCATTAAGACGTAACACGTATTGTGCCGCAGGTGTTTGAATATGATAGTTATGATTACTTAATCCACCCGCCAACTCATGGATATGCGTGATATGGCTTAGCCCTGCCTGGCGTAATATCGGTACCAGTCCTGCAAACACCTCAGCAGATAACGGCTGCATTAACGGCTTACCACTGATGTTGCAGTTAAGATCTTAGGTGTTGGCAGTTGGTCCATATCGGTATTTGTCATCACTTAACCAAGTAACTTAGCGGCACGTTCGCCATTAAGATTGAGACGACTCTCAGCCAGTGCGGTGCGCCATAGGAAATAGCCCACAACCGCTAACCCCACATAAAGCACAAATAATAATGAGGTCAGCATAAGGCCTTTACTCAAGTAGAGGTAAATAGACACCAGATCGATAACGACCCAATACAGCCAGTTCTCCAATACTTTTTTGGCGACTAAATAGGTGGTCATCACCGCAAAACAGGTGGTCGCAGCATCGAGATAAGGAAAAGAAGCTTGAGTAAAGGTCGCCATACTATGACCAACACCAAGGGAGACTAGCGTGGTTGCAGCAATCAACTTTAAATGGGTTTTCAGCGGCCAAGTGGTCACCTTAACACCTTGATGTTTATCACCACCTTGAGTCCAGAGCCAATATCCATAAAGTGCCATGCCCATATAATAGATATTGAGCATCGACTCCATCAGCAATGCTACTTTCCAAAACAACACAGTGTAAATGGCCGTGCTGGTAAATGCCGCCGCCCAGCACCATACGCTTGCTTTCATTGCCAGTAGCAAATACGCCATGGCTAATACCACAGCAAGTGCTTCCCACGCGGTCATCACATGGACTTCCCCAAGGGCGGCATTAACACTACTGACTAGCGTTAACCATAAATCTGTCATTGCCTTACTCTCACGATAAATCGCATTCTAAAAACCTGTAGGCTTGAGCCGTAACTGTATGAACGAGCCTTAAATTAACCACTAATATCGCGCAATGGCTTAGCTCATTAAAGGCGTTACTCGCTGTGGGCTAAATTTAGCTCGCCACCAATAAACTTACACACAAACACGGCTTTGCCCCACTTCTCATGGGCGGCTTGCATTTCGGTGGCCAGCATCGCCATCACGTCCGAATAGTCGCCGCACACTTGGGTCGCCATCGCATTGGTAACACGTTGAATCGTTGGATAACTGTCTAAACGATGAATAAACCATTTAATTGGATCGAGGTAGTTTTCATTAAAAGGATACATGCTAATTTCGGCGGTCAGTTTCATCTTCAATCCTTATTTCAAATACTTATTATAAAAATAGCCGCACCGTGAAACGGTATAGCATAGCGCTTCAAGTATCTCTCCACAGCGCGGCTAGCTTGGGCACTACATAAACTTAACGTTCAGTGTTACCCCAATTTGGCGTGGGTCGCCGTAGCGGATATATTGTTTTTCCGCCCAGCCATTATCGGGCTCATTACCAAAATAGAAGCCACGAACGCCATATTCTTCATCAAATAGGTTGCGGCCCCATAAATACGCTGACCACGCACTTGCCTCATAACCTAAACGCGCATTCACAACAGTATATGGCTCGGAGCGCGAATCGTTACTGTCTGAGTAGTAAAACTTGCTCTTACCACTCATATTCAAGTTGGCAAACCAACCCGAATTCGCACGATAAGTGCCGCCTAGGCTATAGGTTAAGTGCGGTGAATGGGCCAGATCGCGCCCCGTTAAATCCACATCAGTACCGTATTTATCTTGATATTGGTAATTACCGTAAGCAGTCTGTAACCAACCAAGGCTTGAGTAAAACTGGAGATTATCCGTGGCATACCAAGTTGCATCTAGTTCGGCACCGTAGTTGTTTGAGCTACCCGCATTTTCAGTGTAGAGAATAAACCGTTGTGGCTTATTAGGATCTTGCTGGGAAGCAGCCACCTGCTGATCTTGTCTATCCATATAGAACAGCGCCAGATTAGTATCGATAAGCCCTTCAAACCAATGGGATTTTAAACCGATTTCGTAGTTGTATAAGGTTTCAGTATCAAACTCTTTTTTATCATTGAGTTCGACTGGCAAGGTCATATTAAAACCACCCGCCTTGTAACCCCGCGCCACACGGGCGTAAATATTGTGGGACTCATTCAGCACTTTACTGAGTGCGATATGCCCACCCCACATGGTTTCACTCGGATCGAAATTATCATTGTTGGTGTCGGAGTAATGGCTATTACGACGCTCCACACGTAGCCCAACAGACAAGGCATAGTCAGCACCTAAATCGGTGTCCAGCTGGCCAAATAACGCATAGTTTGTGGCCTCATACTGCGAATCTAACACTTCGTCAGGCCAGGTATTATATTCAGAATACAATTGGTTATCTTCTTTAAGGTTCATGGCATAAACCCCAAGTAACCAATCGGTTGAGTCTGCAAAAATACGGCCTTGGTCAGTCGAGCTCAAACGAAACTCTTGGGATAAGGTTTTACGCTGACCGGTTTTGTCCCAAAAGTAATCATACTGACAAGGCGATACATTACCGCCCTCTTCACATTGTTTAGATGCCCAATACTCAGAATTGGCCCAATCGCCATCGTAACTATAGTGGTGATCGGTATTGGCAAATGAAGTCAGCGAGGTCAACTCAAACTGCTCTGCCCCCGAATATGTCGCTTTAAAACCCGCGCCGGTGGTGCGCTGGCTATCGACACCCGGTTGATCAGATAGGGTGTTTGTCGGATCGTTGGTTAAACTCCATACATCATAACCGTTATCAAAATCGGCATGTAGCAGGGTTAAATCCAGTTGCAGATCATCGGTGGCATACCAGCGCAATTTCGCGCGGCCAGTAAATTCATCGCGGCCATTGGTATCCTCTTTATTTAAATACAGATTGTCGCGATAACCGTTTTGCTGATGTTGCTGCAGTGCCACACGATACAGCAATTTGCCGGAATCGCTTAAGGGACCAGAGCTAAAACCGCTAAAGGTTTGTAGATCGTCATTACCTAAAGAAACCTCGGCGCCATGTTCAAACACATCGGTTGGGTCATTACTTTTAAGGTAAATTAAGCCCGCTAACGCATTGGCGCCATAACGGGTCCCCTGCGGGCCGCGTAACACTTCGACCTGCTGCAGATCGTACATGCTCGACACCATGCCGATACCGGATAAATCAATATCATCAACAATATAACCAACGGATGAGTTAGGCGCGCCTTGATATTGCTCTTGCTCACCCACGCCACGGATCTGGAAATACTTGGGGCGTGAACTACCACCTGACCAGTTGAAGTTGGCGATAGAGTTCATCACATCTTCAAAGTGCTGGGCGCTTTCATCTTGAATTTGCTGGGCATCGATAACGGTAATGCTTGAAGGCATTTTTTCTAAACTGGCACTGCGAAAATCCGCCGTAACCACCATGATTTCCATATCATTATTGGGATCAGGTTTGTCGATAGCATCGGTTTGCGCCCATGCCGACGCACTTAACGCCGCAGAGACGGCCAGCGCTAATGGTGCACGAGTTAACGATATCGTGAAGATTGAAGATTGGTTGTTAGACTTTTTGTTAGACATAGGACCTCAAATACATGTTTGAGATCCGGCAACGAATAAGCGATTCAGAAGTGTGCTGTTGATTGGCCCATTCCTACGCCGGTATTAGCCGGATCAGGTTCTAAGGGTTCGTCTGATGACATCTCAGTCTGCCGAATGTTGGCAAACACCCCTTGGCGGCGCTTAGTATACATGACGAAAATAATAAAGTAGACACACTTGTGCCGGCGATATCCTTAAATATCACTAAAACCTTGTCTTTATACGCAATGTTAAAAGTCTTATGCAAAACGCCGCAGCCCAAATGCCTAAAATCGCCAGTCAACTCCTTTGGCCCATTTGACCGTTTATCACGATAATGTTATAGAAGTCCGCCATTTTATATAGGATAAGAGGATCATACTCAATGCAGCTAAAACCGTTAGCCAAAGGACGTTATAGCCAGCGATGGGAGCAAGACTATCCCCTTATTGAAGCGGTGATACTCAGCTGTATCAGCGAAGTTAAAATGCTTAAAAAAGGCGCCCATCTAATGACACAAGGTGAAGCAATGACCTCTCTGGTGTTGGTAAAACAAGGGCGCGTGTCGCTTGGCCATACCGCCAGAAATGGTCGATGTTTTCAATTGGGGACTATCGATTGTGATTCGCAACTCTTTGGTGAAATGGAGTTTTTTACTCAGTATCACTGCCAGTTGGATATTATTGCTAATGAAGCCTTAGAAATCATGGTCATTAGCGCCGAAAAACTACAACATTCCCTCGGTCAACACCCTCAGCTTGCGTTATTTTTTGCCAGCGCCATTGCTATTGACTACCAAGACACCGTCGATATTTTTACCCGGCGCCTGCTGTATCCCATCAGCTATAACGTGGCATATGATATTTACCACGAATATTTAAATGATTTACCCGTTGATGGCTTTAGTAAGCGTTATTTAGAAGCGGAGCGATTTGGTACAACCGATCGCGTTTACCGACGGGCACTACAGTTGCTTGAAGAACGTGGCCTGATTGAACGCAATAAAGAAGGCATAAGGATTAAAGATCTCAATGCCCTTAAACAATTTGTTGAAGCTGCGATATAACCAAATTAAAAAAGCCCACTCTCGAGGTTATTTATTCGCAAGAGTGGGCCAAATCAATTAACGTCGCAAATGGACTTTAGGCCGCAGCAGGTTTCATTCGGCCTGAAACAATCAGCATGATAAATATCGCAACATAAAGTAGCGGAATAACATACATCACCGTTTGCAATCCAATAATACGTTCAAAGAATGAGCTAATGGCGGGACTAAACATCGCACCCGTGCTGCCACTGATCAAAATATAAGACACATTTTTACTGCTCGCCTTTTTAACAAAAGACACACCATAAGCAATAAATGCGTTGTAAAGAGCTGCGCACACAAAGCCATAACCATAGGTTAAATAACCTATCCAATTAAGCTTATCAGTTGTCACAATCATAAAGGTGATGACCATAGCCAGGCCGATAATTGCGACTAGAAAATGGTGGATTTTTACCCGAGTCACAATCAGCGTCGAAATTAACGCACCAATCAGTGCAGCTGACCAATATTGAGTAATAATATTGCCCGCGTCTTCAAATGGAATATCAAATTTTTGCTTAACAAATAAAGGGGCCCAGGTTAAAAACGTATACAGCGCCAACATGCCTAAAAATAACCCAATGCCACCGCTAATAATGCCGAAATTCCATTCAGATTGTTGCTTATCTTCCGTATTCGATGATTGCTCACATAGTGAAAAATTAGTGAACAAAGTAATAATCACGGTTCCTAACGCGACTAAACCTACGGCTAAGTAACTGTAACTCCATGACAATGAACTTGTGAGTGCGTAAGTTGTAATTAAAGGGAAAATAACCCCCGCAATATTAAATGTGGCATCTTGCACGACGAGCATGGTGCTTTGTAATTTCTCTTGCCACACTGATACCACTATCGTACCCGCAATACATAGCCCCACACCGCCACAAAAACCAATCAAGGTCATGGCTATCATCACCACTTGTAGCGAAGTGGTAAGATGTAACGCGACAGCACACAATGCCACTAGACTGTAACTAATTAAGGTAATTCGCTTGATACCCAATTTTTCAATAAAGAAAAAAGCGGCAATAGTCCCCGCCAGTGCGCCGCCATTAAGCAAGGAGAATATTGAAGCAACGTCATTCACGTTTGCTGCAAATTTATCCGCTATGGGTTCAATCAGCATCCCAAATTGAGTGGCAAAGCCCGCCATTATAAAATTAGCGAGAAAACTAATTGCGGTTAAGGTGATTTTATTATTCATGTTGTCATTCCATCAGTGAAATGCTAAGGGTACAAAGGATAGCGTTAACCCTAATTAAGCGCGGTTTCTAAGGCGAGCTCGATCATATTATTAAAGGATAATTGACGCTCTTGCGCCGTGGTTTCTTCACCAGTTAAACAGTGGTCAGATACCGTCAGAATCGCTAAGGATTCAATTCCCTGTTGATGTGCCAAGCCATAAAGTCCTGCCACTTCCATATCAATACCTAACACCCCGAAACGCTCAAGCGCCGGGATCATATCTTCGTCAGGATCATAGTAAAGATCGCCACTAAATACGTTGCCAACTTTCACGCTAATGCCTTTTTCATTGGCTTTGGTATAGGCTTTGTGAAGTAAGGAAAAGGTGGCTGAGGTCGCCATTTGGTAGCCACTGCTGCGTTTAGCATTCGTTGGGGAATCCGTGCCAGCGGCTTGAGCTAAAATCACATCGCGCATTTCGACATGCTGTTGGGTCGCCCCTAAACTGCCGATACGAATAATACGTTTAACGCCGAAAAAATTAATCAACTCATGGCCATAGAGCACCATAGATGAAATACCCATACCATGGCCCATCACCGAAATGCGTTGCCCTTGGTAATAACCTGTGTAACCCAACATATTGCGAACGTTAGTCACTTCTACGGCATCGGTAAGATAGGTTTCAGCGATATATTTAGCCCGCAGCGGATCGCCGGGCATAATAACAGTTTCTGCAAAATCAGTAGGTTGCGCATTAATATGAGCCGTCATAGATCTATCCTCATGTGGTAATATGCAGATAGTAGTGCTCAACCGCGAAATATTTTTAGGACTAAAGTCCGGATCTTCTGTTGCAATCCCCCTTTTTTGTTAAAAGTGGATGATTTATCGCAACGTTTACACTTAGCATCATAAAACTTAATAACAAAATCTCATTTAACACATTGTATTTGATACAAATAAAAAGACTTACTCCCAAAAGAGTAAGTCTTTTTAAATATAGAGAACCCGGCACAGACTCTACTAAAACAAACACCAATCTAGTTTGAATGGGTCTCGCGCACATAAACGTCAAATTTTACCACTTGGGCATTTGGTGCCACAGCCGACACTTGTAACTGTTGTTTACCGTGTAATTTCACTGATTTCCAACTGGTGGCTTCATCTTCAATGGTAAAACCGCTGGCATCATACCAAGTGAACTTATATTGCACTCGCATATCGCTTGAGGACTTGCTGACGATCAGCGCCGAACCTTGGATAAGATCGCCAACACGGCGCGCCTCAACCCCTTCGACACTGATATCACGGGCAAAACTCTTACTATCGACACGGGTTTCTCCCAGTGAGTTCACCGAAATGCCCGCCGTATTAGTGCAGGCGCCGAGTGTCAGTGCTGCTGCCAAGATTAATCCACTGTAAATTGCTTTCATTTTGTTTTCCCTCACTCACAAAAACCTAGGTGCCGAACAACGGATGGGCAATGACACTACGCGACGCCAGCTGAACTTATGCTTAACGTGCTCATCATGCCCCGCGCTCGCGATTAATCGATCAAAAAGTGCGCCCTTGCGGTAGCGATAAGCTGCTTACGATTGGTTTGCCAACAATTGATATTCACGTTGGCGACCCGTCGCCCCTGACGGGTGATACGGCATTCGGCAAAACTGTCTTTATGCAGGCCTGCTCGCAGGTAATCAATCGAGAAATCGACCACTTTTGGCACTTTTGCCGTTTGCATAAACACCATTAATTGCACTATGGCTGACATTTCCATAAAACCAGCAATTACCCCACCATGAATCGCGGGCAGGATGGGATTACCGATATTGTCGTCCTTAGCGGGGAGTTTAAAAATCAGCTCATCGCCAAAGCGCTCGACCTTCATGCCAATAAACTTAGCATAAGGTACATGTTCGAGCAGATGACCAAAGTCGTTCAACTCGGTAGCGCGTTTTACAATTCCCTGCACATCGAGGGTTTTCGGCTCGGCCGGCTTATTTGAGTTCATCTGTCTCTCCTAAAGACGGCACGGCTTCTCCCATCAAGGCTTGCCTAAAGGCATCGCCCACCATTTCAGGGCTGATACGCATAAAGGAGCCCACCGCATGGGCGATAGGATCATCAATGCTGTCCTGATAGGCGATGGCGCGGGTAAAGGCGATATTGGATGACAATTTATAGCACTCGGCAAAGCCATAAACCGATTTATGGGGCTGCGCGGGCTTCATATAATCGACGCGTAAGTCGAGGGTGGGCGAAATCTCTAAGGATTGATATTTTTGAAAAATCGCACTCACCACCGCGCTGCCACAGGCGGTGTCCATCAGGGTGGTGATCACCCCGCCGTGGATAACACCCGTATCGGGATAACCAATTAACTCAGTGCTATAGGGCAACTCAATCAGTACATGGTGCTCACTGGCTTCGAGCACGGTTAACCCTAAGCGACGGCACTGGGCGAGCTGATCGACAAACCGCTGCGCCATTTGAGTCAGCGGGAAAAACTCAGGATTTACCTTCATTGACCTTGGCTCAGCATGGGTCCCAGTGGCTCTCCGCCAACGAGATGAATATGGATATGGTACACTTCCTGTCCGCCATGTTTGTTGCAGTTCATGATCAAACGATAACCGTCTTTGGCAATCCCCGCCTCTGCAGCCAGTTTAGCCGCCACAGTCATCATCCGGCCGAGTGCAGGTTCATCCGAGGCTTTCATATCATTTGCGGTTGGGATCAAATGATTCGGCACAATCAGAATATGGGTTGGCGCCTTTGGCGAGATGTCTCTAAAAGCAGTCACCAGCTCGTCTTGATACAGAATGTCGGCGGGAATTTCGCGGCGGATAATTTTGCTGAAAATGGTTTCTTCGGCCATGGGGAGTCCTCCTTGGGTTAATTGGGATAGTATACTAGCAATTCAACGCTTTGTGTCTCCAGATATTTTGCGTTTCATTTGCCTGTTGCCCGCATTTTTGGCAGCATGACGCCCATTAAAATGCAGCGGTTTTACAGGATAAATTATGATCCACTATCACATCATTCCCGTCGATCCCAAGGCGCACTTGTTCGCCGTTACCATGACGGTACAAAAGCCCCACCCTAAGCAAGTTTTTAGCCTGCCCGCTTGGCTTCCCGGCAGTTATATGGTGCGGGATTTTGCTAAGAATATTATCGACCTTAAAACCACTGGCGATAACGGTGAGACGCTCCACCTCACTCAGCTTGATAAACAAACCTGGTCGGTCGAACATCAAAGCACGCAACTGACCTTAACCTATCAAGTTTATGCTTGGGACCTGTCGGTACGCACCGCGCATCTGGATATGACCCACGGTTTCTTTAACGGCAGCAGTGTATTTTTAGCCGCCCACGGCTTTGAGGCAGGCTTACACACTGTGACGATGGCGGCGCCGACCGAGCCGAGCCTAAATGAATGGCGCCTTGCCACCAGCATGACACGTCAAAGCGGTGATGAATTTGCCTTTGGTGAGTTTTGCGCGCAAAGCTATGACGAACTTATCGACCATCCGGTTGAGATGGGCCTATTCACCCACGCCAGTTTTGAAGTCTGCGGCGTGAGACACGATATCGTGTTAAACGGTCGCCACCGCGCCCATATGCCTAGACTCTGCCAAGATTTAAAGGCGATTTGCGAGTATCAAATCAAGCTGTTTGGCACGCCAGCGCCCTTTGAGCGTTATCTGTTTATGACGACAGTACTCGACAATGGCTTTGGTGGTTTGGAACATAGGGCATCGACAGCACTCATGTGCTCACGCAAAGATTTACCGCTGTCGATGGATGCGCCGATAAATAACGACTACCGCACTTATTTATCGCTCTGCAGCCATGAATATTTCCACAGCTGGAACGTTAAGCGCATCAAGCCGGAATGCTTCTTGCCCTATCAACTCGGGGCGGAAACCTATACGCCGCAGCTGTGGGCCTATGAGGGCATCACCTCCTATTATGATGATTTCCTCACCTATCGCGCAGGCTTAGTCGATGAGCAAAGCTACTTAGATATGCTGAGCGAAACCTTTACAAGGGTATACCGCAGTCAAGGCCGCTTTAAACAAAGCATTAAGGACTCGAGTTTTAACGCTTGGACTAAGTTCTACAAGCAGGATGAGAACGCCCAAAACGCCATTATCAGTTATTACACTAAGGGCGCACTGTTTGCTCTGTATCTCGATTTAACCCTAAGAAGCGAAACTAAGGGTAAACACAATCTCGACGATCTAATGACCATTCTGTGGCAGGAATATGCCCTGCAAAATCGCGGCACCACAGATGAAAGCCATCAAAGGATTGTTGAACGCTTATTGGGGCGTGATTGCCAAGATCTCTTCGCCTATTTAGACAATACCGACGATATCCCGCTGGCACCACTACTGGCCGAGTTTGGCGTTGAATTTACACTGAGAGCGAGCCAAGGCGCGCAGGATGTCGGCGGTGGCTCGGCCAAAGGGTATGAGATTGCCTTTGGCGCTAAGACGCAAGCCGCACCAATCGGCCTTAAAGTAACCACTGTCGCCCAAGGCAGCCCTGCGCACCTTGCGGGCTTAAGTGCCGGAGATATCTTAATTGCGGCGGATAATCTACAGGTGACAAGCCAATTTGAAGCCCAGCTTCAGCAATACCCACTCGGACAACGCTTAAGCCTGCATTGGTTTAGACGCGATGAACTGATGACAGGAGAACTGATTATTGCAGAGGCGCCTAAGGATACGGTTGCCTTAAGTATCACAGATAAAGACAAACTGCAGGCTTGGTTAGGTCGTTGATCTTTAATCTATTAGCCTTTAATGCACTAATTTTTAATGCATTAGTTTTTAATGCAATAGTCATTAACCCATAAAGCACAAAAGGGGCAATCGTATCGACGATTGCCCCTTTTTATTTGATTCTTAAGTTGTTCAATTGAATATTGGCTTAGCGCCCCATCAACAATGCGTTACACCACCACATCGTGTAAGTAGGTTTGCGCCCATGCAATGGCTTGCCCACGGCTTGACACACCAATCTTACGGAACACACGGTACAAGTGAGTCTTAATGGTGCTCTCACTCACAAACAATTGATTCGCGATATCGAGGTTAGTGCTGCCAGACAACAGGGCTTGTAACACTTCGCGCTCACGGATGGTTAATGGCTCGGTATCTTCGAACAGTCCAAAGTCATCATTTACCCCATTCACCAATTGGATGGGGATCACTCTGTGTCCACGCAGGATGTTAGACAGGCCAAGGCTGATTTCAGTCAGTCCTGCATCCAGATAAAACACCCCTGCCGTAGTCGAGGCTTGCATTAAAAAACGGGCATCAACCTGTTTAGGGAATTGAATGTAGACGACTCGCACACTCGGGTGTTCACGGGCAAGCAAGCGTTGAAATTGATAGGCTTTTTGAAGATCAACAGTGGAAAGGTCAATCACCACCATAGAGGCTTGGTTATCTTTGATTTGATCGCACATTTCATCTGGACTGACTTGCGACAGCTTCACCAGAAACTCCTGCGGCCAGCGGCCTGCAAGCAATTCCATCAGAACTTGCGATCTTGACACTACAATCCAATGTAATATTTTGAACATCCTGCTCACTCCCTGTCTGGTTAACGATTATTTATTTTGAGAGGAGAAACATCTCTCAATACCACTTCAACATCCGTTCAATAGACTTCCAAGTCTATCGTGCACACGATATTAGCATTAGATAAAACAGATTCAAAAGACTTACGTAAAAAATATTTACCGTACGCAAATCAAAAACTTCTACAACTTTAGGACAAATCATTGTCAAGCAGAAGGCTTAATTTAAACTGAAAATAATGCGCTATTTTTAACAGAAAGGCGTAAGATCAAATCAATACAAAACATAAGGAAATACCATGTCCAGCCAGCAACCAAGCCCTATTGAAATACAATCCTACCCCGTCTGGGACAGACCTACTCGTCTGTTCCACTGGATTAATGTCATCCTCGTACTCTCCCTGCTTATCGTGGGCGGTATAATGATGTTTCGCAGCGACTTAGGTATAACCGAACTCTCCGGTAAAATCGGGCTTAAAACCCTGCACGTCATCATTGGCTATGGCTTTGCGATTAATTTACTTATCCGCTTAGTGTGGGGTTTTATGGGCAATAAATACGCCCGCTTTAGCCATATGTTCCCCAATGCCAATAGCAAGGCCGAATTACAAACCTATAAAGCAGAACTTGCCGCGGGTAAAAATCCCCAATATCTAGGTCACAACCCTAAAGGAAAATTCGCCGTTCTCGCTATCATGCTCTTATTAGTCACGATTATGATTACTGGGCTGATCCGCGCCGGTACCGATATTTACTATCCACCCCTGGGAAGTGCAGTCCAACAGTACCTTGCGGCCACCAATGTTGATCCGAGTAGCCTACAACCCTACGATGCTACGGGCGTCGATACCGATAAAGCTAACGTGATAAAACCCATAAAAGGTCTTGTAGGAGAGGTACATGTGTATGCAGTGTATTTATTGATACTGTTGATCATGCTGCATGTTTTTGCCGTAATCTACACCGAAGTCAAACGCCAACCTGGCATTATCTCAGCCATGTTTTCAGGCAAAAAGCTTATTCAAGGACAACCGAAGGACGAATGAGGTCAACTCAATGAGCATAAAAAACGCCAGCATTTGCTGGCGTTTTTATCAAGCTCAATCTGAAGTCAAACTTACTTCTTCAGAATAGATGCCGGAGTACGGCCATCGTCGTGACAGCTTTCACAGGTAGGTTTTTGACCTACGTTCATATCGTGTGGCGCATGGCAGTCAGCACAGACTAAATTGCCATCGTGTGGCTTATGTACTGCGTCCATTTCAGAAAGCTTACCATGGCAGCTTTGGCATTGTTCAAACTCATAGGCACCATCAGCAGATGGCGTACCATCTTTATGACAGCTTTCACAACCACCAGATTCAGCGTGGAAGTCAGATAATTTTTGATCCGCGGCAAATGCGGTTGGCGACAGCGCTAGCGCTGCAAGACTTGCCCCGAAAAGCACACTTAATAGTTTTTTGCTCACAATTGTATCCTCCAATGGTGATTGACAGTGGAAATTCTTGTCAGGGGTGACTTCCATCTTGCAACCAATGTAAATAGCACGACTCGATTTAACTTAGCTAAGGATTGAGTAATAAGCAACACAATCTTATGCAAAGTAACTTTATCAATATACTCAAGGGTAAAATGTGCGCTGCATCATGTAACCACATGCTTATATAAGAGTTTTACATTGTCACAACCTACCAATTACAACTAAAAGCCTCCCTAGCTTAATCATCAGCAAAAGAAAAGCTCTAATAAAAAAGGAGACCCTAGGTCTCCTTTTGGTGAACGTTTGGACTCAATTAACGAGTTTGTAAAGCCGCAATACGCTTCTCTAGAGGCGGATGGCTCATCATTAACTCAGCCATTGAACGCTTGCCGTTAATACCAAAAGCAGACATTTGTGCTGGCATTGCTGAGCTTTCTGGGCCTTGGCGTAAACGCTCAAGTGCTGCAATCATCTTATGCTTGCCCGCTAAGCGAGCTGCACCTTCGTCGGCACGGTATTCACGAATACGTGAGAAGTAAGCCACGATAATTGATGCCAAAATACCAAACAACATATCAAGAACAAATACCACTGCCATATAAGCAAACATGCCCAAACCTTCGCCTTCTTCATCATTGCTCGAGACGAAGTTGTTGATAATGCCTGCAACAACACGCGCCGCGAAGATTACAAAGGTGTTCACCACGCCTTGGATTAAGGTCAAAGTGACCATATCGCCGTTAGCGACGTGGCTTACTTCGTGTGCAAGTACGCCTTCAACTTCGTCTTGACTCATGCCATACAACAGACCTGTACTCACAGCAACTAATGAGTTGTCCTTACTTGGGCCAGTTGCAAATGCATTCATCTCCGGCGATTGGTAAATTGCCACTTCTGGCATTTTAATCCCAGCTTGCTGAGCTTGGCGGGCAACCGTCTCCACTAACCAACGCTCAGTGCTATCACGTGGGGTGGTGATTACTTCACAACCCATGGTCTTTTTCGCCATCCATTTTGAAATCGCTAAGCTGATGAAGGCTCCGCCGAATCCAAAAATCGCAGCGAACACTAAGAGTCCACCCATAGTAGACGTATTCACGCCTAGAATAGACATTACAATTGAGGCTACTAGCAACACGGCTAGGTTAGTCGCAATCAATAAAAATATACGCTTCATATCAGCTCCTTTACGGCACAAAGGTGCCATTTATTTTGTTCAAAGACATAATATGTCCAATTAATCGAAATTCAAGGGGTAAAGGTAAGAGTTTTTCTAATCGCTAATTTTTCTCTCAATTTAGACACAGCCTTTCATGGCTCGTGAGTCTAGGGACAGTCTATTAAGCCAAACTTAAATCTAGGCGCTGTCAGTGTTACAGCCAAATTCATGTGTGTTTATCTATGTTTATCGTAATTAAACTTTGTTAACATGCCTGCACATTCTGAGATTTAAGGATAAAAAAATGACCGTTAATGCCCTACTGCTAAGCAGTTCACGTGTTGGTGACACGCCTTATCTTTCCCATGCGCTGCCTTTTATCAAACCACTTACCGCTCACGCACAAAAATGGATTTTTATTCCTTATGCAGGGGTAAGCATGAGCTACGATACCTACTTAGCGTCTGTAGTGACGGGACTCAGTGAGCTTAAACTCGATATTAGTGGTATTCATCAACACCCTGATCCGCGCCAAGCGATTAAAGATGCCGACGGTATTTTAATTGGTGGCGGCAACACTTTTCATCTTTTGCATGAGTTGTATAAGTACGATCTTGTGCAGCTTATTCGTAATGAAGTCCTTAGCGGTAAGCCTTACATTGGTTGGAGCGCAGGGTCAAATGTATCTGGATTAAGCATTCGTACAACTAACGATATGCCGATCATTGAACCGCCATCATTCGCGGCCCTAAACATAGTGCCTTTTCAGGTAAATCCACATTATTCAAACTACCGTGCACCAGGACATAACGGTGAAACTCGGGCTCAGCGATTACTCGAATTTACCCGTGTCGATCCGATCACGCCCGTCATTGGCATTGTTGAAGGCAGTGCGCTATGGCGACAGGGAGACACTTTATCACTGTTGGGTGATAACCCTGCCTATTTATTCTGTGGCGAACAGCAGGAGCTCCCTATTCCCGTAGGTAGCGATTTATCTCATTTGCTAAAATAAGATCTCGTTAGCGGCATTCATCGTGGTAAATAGGGTAACATTCACACTAAGCTAACCACTTAACATGCAAATGCCGCTCCTTTAAGAGTTGAACGCGACAAAAAACTAGACTGATTATTGACCTTGCACGCTATCAATATCCTTTCATCATGCAAGGATCGGCATATCTCACGCAGGAGAAAAAACTTGCACCACTTAAGTATCTGCACTAATTTCGTTGTCGAACACCTTGATAAACAAGATTAAATTTTGCATTTACCCCTAGCTACATTCTGAAACAAATTTTCTAAGTTATTTAAAATTAGGGAGTTATGACCAAGGCACAGGAGTATTTTTTTACCCTTGGTCCATCCAAGTGAGGAGTTTTCATTTTGCGACTGCATTCAACATTGAACCATTCAACCCCGATGAACGGTCATAAAAAGACCAAATTAACACTTTTTTTTGGGTCTATACTGGCCGGCATAATGAGCATCAGTAGTTTAGCCCCCGCCTATGCCGCCAATGCAAGCGATGATAAAAAAGCTAAGGCATTCTCCCATGACACCGTCGTTGAGTTAGCACAGCAACTGGCTCAAAAACCCTTCAAAGAAGCTAGAAAGGCTCCGAAGGAACTGATCGACTTAGATTACGCCACTTATGGCAAGATCAATTATCAAGAAAACGCTGCGATTTGGGGCGGAACACCCACTAAGTTTTCAGTGCAACTTTTTGCGCCCGGTTTTTTATACAAAAATTTGGTGGATATTGATGTCGTTGAAAATAGCCGAGCTTTTCCTATCGAGTTAACAGAATCTTCCTTTAGTGTGCCCAATGATACCATTGAGAAATTGCTCACGCAGGTAGGACAATATGCAGGCGTTCGACTTCATTACCCTATCAATGACGATGAAGTCAAAGACGAGTTCATTATGTTTCAAGGGGCAAGCTATTTTCGTGCATTATCCAAGGGCCAAACCTATGGATTATCAAACCGCGGGTTAGCCATTGATGTTGCCCAACCTAAAGGTGAAGAATATCCCTTATTTAAACGTTTTTGGATAGAGCGGCCCTCTAAATATCAAACCGCGATTGTGGTACACGCATTGCTAGATAGTCAGAGTGTTACAGGTGCCTATCGCTTTGGTATTTATCCCGGAGCACCGACACGTGTTGACGTCGATGTCACCCTCTTTCCGCGCCGAGATATCGCCCACGTTGGCCTAGCACCACTGACTTCCATGTTTCTTTATGGTGGTTTAGATACGCCTGACAAACCCGATTATCGTCCTGCTGTACATAACTCTGAAGGATTACAAATTGATCGAGGTAACGGTGAGCGTTTATGGCGACCACTCAATAATCCAAACAAACTGCAAATCAGTGCCTTTGGTGACGAAGATATTAAGGGTTTTGGCTTAATCCAACGCCATCGTAACTTCGACTACTATCAAGATCTTGGTGCGAACTACCAACAACGTCCTTCTGCATGGATTGAACCATTAAACGATTGGGGTAAAGGGCAATTAATACTGCTTGAAATTCCATCAAGCGCCGAAACCAATGATAATATCGTCGCCTATTGGGAACCTCAGGGGGGATTAAAGCAGGCTGAGCCCTATCGCTATTCCTACCGAATTACAGCGTCTAATGACAGCCCTAGTTTTACAAACAAAGCACGGGTAATTCGTAGCTCTAAGGGACAAAAACAGGCTAAAGGCAAAGAACTCCTTATCGACTACAGCAATATCAAACCACAAGATATTGAAAAAATTACAATTGATGCCAGTATCAGTAAGGGTAAAATCCTCTCATCTCGGATAGTAGCTCACCCTGAAATTAATGGTGCTCGGATCTTTATTACGTTTGAGCCTGAAAGTACCAATGTGGCAGAATTGCGCATTCAATTGCGTAAAGATGAAAAACCAGTCGCCGCTACTTGGTTATATCGCTGGAACAGTGATGATTGGCCCTAGGCCGATAAACTAAGACTTTTGCTTAACACCATAAAAATCGCCGGAAATCCGGCGTTTTTTATGGGTAAAATCAATATTTCCACACTCACATTAATAACCTTACAGTTAAGCAGTTTAATATTTCCGATGACTTACCACAGTATTTTTCGGAATAAGTAGGATTATTTTTCTCTAACAAAAATAGGGATTTTCAGTTCCAGTTTTTGAATCCTATTTAGCGTCTCATAACATTTACACCCCAATCCTACGGCGTTATATTAGCCTCTCAAAAAAGCTGAATATTCACACAAGCTACGTTTTTATAAGATATCTACCTGTTGTGCTCATCCTATTCAGTGTTTAGTTATTTTTCGCATCATCAATATGTTAGAGAAAAAATGAAGTTACCTACATTAAATGCTGCGTATTTTCGTAAGCCTACGACAATATTCTTAATTATAAGTACGTTACTTATCTTATATTATTTATTAC
>NZ_JAKZGV010000146.1:0-222 GCF_022557375.1 Shewanella sp. MM_2022_3 | reverse complement strand
CTTTAACAATCTAAACAAGAAATCTGTGTGGACACTCACAGGTGTTGAGTTAATCGAAATTACTCTGCCGTTTGGCGAGTAATCAAAGAATTAAATCAATGAATGAGTGTTCATAGCAATATGTACATACAGTAATGTATGAATTGAAACGCGATGCTTCTTAGTGAGCAAAGCGAATCAAAACAGTAGAATTCATTGAGTCGTTTCTTCGGAAACAAAAAA
>NZ_JAKZGV010000145.1:0-229 GCF_022557375.1 Shewanella sp. MM_2022_3 | reverse complement strand
CCGTGGCCATCACCGCCATCACCCAAGACACTGGCAGCTCCAGCAGTGACTTTATCACCAACGACAACACTCTGATTTTCAAAGGTACCGTCGATTTAGGTGACAACAGCACCTTAGCCGTCACCATCAATGGTGTGGTTTACACCACCGCCAACGGCTTAGTGATTGATGCGCAAGGTAACTGGAGCGTCGACCTGACCGGTACTGTGCTGCCTGACGGCACTTACCC
>NZ_JAKZGV010000144.1:0-248 GCF_022557375.1 Shewanella sp. MM_2022_3 | reverse complement strand
TCAATGAATGAGTGTTCATAGCAATATGTACATACAGTAATGTATGAATTGAAACGCGATGCTTCTTAGTGAGCAAAGCGAATCAAAACAGTAGAATTCATTGAGTCGTTTCTTCGGAAACAAAAAACTTTTAATTGAAGAGTTTGATCATGGCTCAGATTGAACGCTGGCGGCAGGCCTAACACATGCAAGTCGAGCGGCAGCACGAGGGAGTTTACTCCTGAGGTGGCGAGCGGCGGACGGGTGAG
>NZ_JAKZGV010000143.1:0-254 GCF_022557375.1 Shewanella sp. MM_2022_3 | reverse complement strand
AGGCGCTTGGCGATGACCTACTCTCACATGGGGAGACCCCACACTACCATCGGCGCGATTGCGTTTCACTTCTGAGTTCGGGATGGGATCAGGTGGGACCACAATGCTATTGTCACCAAGCAAATTTGGTATCTACTCCCCATTTTATGTGGGCAGTAAATGAATTCGGAAAGCTGTATTGAGTATCACTTCTTAAGTGTTCATATTCGTCTAAGTGCTACTTAGCAAAACCCATCTGGGTTGTATGGTTAAGC
>NZ_JAKZGV010000016.1:0-81189 GCF_022557375.1 Shewanella sp. MM_2022_3 | reverse complement strand
ATTAGAAATATTTAATTTCATATTTTAGAATTTCCATTTTGATGTGTTAAATCACTGTTCACATATCAGATACAAACTTGCAAATACCCCTTTATAAGTAGATTGTTCGACCTATAGTAGAGTCACTGCACACGCAGTCTTATAGAAAGAAAAAGGGACGCGATGATGAAAAACTACAATAAATCTCTACTGGCACTAGCTCTCACTAGTGCCTTGTGTTTAACCGCCTGCGGGGACGGAGAAGACGGGCAAGATGGTGCACCCGGCACGCCCGGAACACCAGGTACCCCTGGAACACCGGGCACGCCTGGTACACCAGGGTTACCCGCTGGTTCTTTTGCTAAAACCGCAGAATCTATAACCGATCTGAAATTTACTCTTAGCCCAGCTGATATCAAAGTCACCAGCAGCGAAGGTTTCAGTGTTAAGTTCAGCTTAACCGGAAAGAGCGCAGGCAAAGATGTTCCTTTTATGGGACTCGATAAAATTGCGATCTACTCTTTAACGGCAAATGACAATACGTCAGGCACTGGTGCGCCAATTCAATGGCAAAACAATGCTACGGCAAACAAAGCGGGTAGCTCATTAACTTGTACTCTAAACGGCCTTAACGGTACTAAGAATGCTTGTAAATTAACTGAAGATACTGCAAACCCTGGTACATACACTGCCACTTGGACTTACGATGGTGCTGCACCGATCATTAATCCGAATGATAACCCTAATGCAGTACACAGAGTATTTTTACGCGCATACAATATCGCCAATAGCCAAGGCGTTGCCTTAGCAGATAAAGTACTTTCAGTACCTGTTGATTTTATCCCAGCGACCGATGAGTTAGCCGCATCAGGCAAAGACACAGTATCGAGTGCAGCATGTAAAAACTGTCACGGTGAAACTGATGGCCATATCGCTAAGATCGAAGCTCACCATAATTATCAAGACGTTAAAAACTGCGTAACTTGCCATAACCCAGATCTAGTACCCAGCGATGCACAACTTGCTGAAGGTTGGGTCTTTGATTTTGCTCCAATGATCCACCGTATCCATGCCGGTGAACATAATGCAGCGTATCTGTCTGGTGAAGCCAAAGAATACTTTGGTGAAATTGGTTTCCCATCTGACTTGAAAGAATGTAAATCCTGTCACGATGGTGCACCAAGTTATAACACCAATATCTACGCTAAGGCTTGCGTGGGCTGCCATATCAATGTCAACTTCGCAACTGGTGAAAACCACTCAGAATTTGGTTTAGCTCAAGCCGACGACACTCAATGTAAATCTTGTCACGGTAGTGGTAGCCTAACACCTGAAGCTGTTCATAGTGTTGGTAAACGCGCTGAATACGCCAACTTATTTAAAGTGGACTTTACAAGTGCAGCAGTTGCACCGTCAGCCACCTTAGGTATGAAAACATTAACCATCAAGGCTAATGTGACCATCAATGGTACACCCATTGCCGATGGAACAAGCCTTGCAACCTATAATGCGACCACTAATCCAACAGGAAAGTTAGTTGCTAACGGTTTATTGCTGGGTAATGTTGCTACCGATGGTACTGTTTATGCGTGGCGAGATGTTAAACCTACAGCTATCAGCTTAAACCTTGCAAGTGGTACGCTTTCTGGTGGTGTATTGACTTTTGTTAAAGATATTCCAGATGCACAAGCAGTTGGAACTATGTATGTCAGTTCAGAAGCTAACGTTTGTATCAAGGCTGGTGCAGTAGCAAGCTGTAATGCAACAGGACTTGAATTTGGGCCAACTAACCCAATTGGCAACAGCTCTCCTGTTAAATTCTTCAGCTTAGATGGTAGCGCAGTCAGCACTGCTCGTATGTCTGACCCAACTCGTATCACTGTTGAAGAAGCCAAATGTAATGCCTGTCACGGTACCTTAGACTATGTTAAAGGAACAAGACACGGTACTTACACCTTCACTCAATGTATGAACTGTCATAACGATACAACGGGTGCTTCAGGTCACAAAACGGTTGTTTACAAAGGCGCTGATGGAAGCAAAGTAGTGAATCCAGACGTCACCTTCAACAACAAAGACCTATTCACCGTTGCCCACCGTTTCCACAGTGGTAACTTTGACTCTATCACAGGCATCTTCCGTGACGATAAAGGTGAATTGCTCGGTTACCCATCACCAGAAACAGCATGTTCTGCATGTCATAAAGACGGCGCTAAACTGTTTGCAACTGACGGTGGTTTGACTTCTGAAAAACGCTCTATCAAAGTGGGTAGCTACTATATTAGCCCAGTAGCTGAATCATGCCGCAGCTGTCACGCTCACTCAGATGCAGCAGCAGTAGCTCACTTTAGAAGTAACGGTGCGATTGTAGAAGCGGATGCAGTGACTGATCCTAACCTACCAGTAGAATCATGCGCGACCTGCCATGCTGAAGGTAAAACTTATGGCATAGATAAGGTACACGCAGAGGTAGCACACTAGTACTAGTACCTTTGGGTTGCCCCCTGCACAACCCAAACTTCCTCTCTGCAACTTATTGGGGCCCCATCGGGGCCCCTTTTTTATCAGTAGTGTTAATTTGTTGTAGCATCGATTTGCGTCGAACTCTGCGCGATGCGTTGCCTTAACAGTTTAATAAATTCCCGCGGCTCACGATCTAAACTGTCATGGGGAATATAAAGATGATAGCCAAGGTGAGTGTTGAGCATCACGCAGCGATGTCCAAACATCGCCAATACGCCGCGGTATCTGTCACCATCAACCACCAAAGGGCTAAATTCAGCACCAAGATAAGTTTCTAAGGTCGCTAAATCTTCTTGCTGTGATGCGGCGGTAACCAGTAATGGTCGCTGCTCAGTCAATAATCCCGCTGCAAGCCGTAATGAAATATTATCGAGTATCGGATTTAACTGCTTTAGCTTAATACCAATATAGGAAAGCTCAATAGTATCAACTCCCTGAGTCACCCTTGGAATGTCAACCCGCTGAATATTATCCCAGTTTATCGACACTTTGCCGCGGCGATGAAAATAAGTCAGCCCCTGCTCATCCATAGTCAATGTGGTGTCAGGCTCGAAAACCTTTGCAAGGCCCAATATCAATGCGATCGCACCCAAGCTGAAAAACACTAAGCCCACTGCAAATAGCTCAGGTAGTATCACAAACAAGCCAAAGCCCAATACAAAGGCACAGGCACCTACAATAGTTAAAGTCAAACCATTACGTTTAGAGAGTGGACGAACCGAGACAATATCAGACTCTAAGGCCATATTTTTATTCCTGTTTTACCCAAAGCCATAAACGGCCAATGTATTCATGTAGCGCACGTTGCGAGGCGAGTAAGTTATCCGCAGTAAAACGCCAATAAAAATCGTCTCTGGCCCTAAAATCCGTCGGCGCCGCACTTGCGGTTAATCCTTTACCACTAAAAATGGCCATCGCCCGTGGCATATGGGAGGCCGAGGTGACTAATCGCACAGGCTGATTGCCAAAGCGCTCTTTAAAATAGTGCGCTTCTTCAAGGGTGTCGCGCGCGAGCGGAAATTCAATAATACGTGACGCATCGATGCCAAGTTCAACCGCAGCCTTGGCCATGACTTCAGCGTGGGGATGTTGGGTTAGCTCGCCGCCCCAACCACTAACGACTAAACTACAATCTTGACCTAACTTAAGCTGCCGAAGCCCTTCCGTTAATCTTGCCAATGCCACAGCCGATAAGGACTGTACCGCCGTAGCACCTTCAATATCCGAGTGAGCAGAACCCAGCACCATCACCACACAGGTATCCGCAATGGGAGTGGAATTAATGGGATATTGGGTCTCAAGCGGTTTCACGAGATAATCGACACTAAATTGACTGCTTAATAACAGTAGAAGGGTAAAAGCACCGCCAATCGCCCATTTTGCTAACCGCGGTTTGCGCCAAATCAACAAAGATAGCAGCAATAACAACAGGATAAATGGAACAGGCATAATTGCCTGAGAGACAACTTTCTTAATCCAAAACATGCGCTAGCGCCCAATAATCCAAAGGAGCGCAATCATAACATCAAAAGAAAGCAAAACGCATCGCCGAGGCGATGCGTTGTCACGAGTGAAAACTTAAGATTACTGGGTTATTTTTCCCATAACCAAGCGGCGCCGCGCACGCCCGAAGAACAACCATAAAGATTCTGTACAACCGGTGTTCGGCATTCGCGCCCTACAACATAATGGCTTAATAATGCAGGTAATCTTGGGTAAATAGCCTCAACATTCGACATGCCGCCACCTAACACAATCGCATCAGGATCAAGTAGATTAATCACATGAGCCAGTGAGCGCGCGAGTCTATCCATGTAACGGTCAAAGGCTGCTATGGCAATCTCATCACCTTCATCGACTAAAGTCATGATCTCTGAACCAGATTTAGCGGGCACACGTTGGACGCTTGCTGCACGACTGAGCGCCTCATTGTAATCACGAACAAAGCCAGTGCCTGAAATAAAGGTTTCGATACAATCAGGATTACCGCAAAAACAACGGGTAGTATTAAACTCCTCCTTGGTCATCCACGGCAGCGGATTATGGCCCCATTCGCCACCAATGCCATTACCACCCGCATGCACTTTACCGTTAATGGCCACACCCGCGCCGCAGCCCGTGCCAATGATCACTCCAAACACCACAGATTTACCCGCAGCAGCACCATCGACTGCTTCAGATACCGCAAAACAGTTGGCATCGTTAGCAACCCGCACTTCACGGCCGAGCAGCTCCCCTAAATGCACATCCAAGGGATGACCGTTGATCCAAGTCGAGTTGGCATTTTTGACTAATCCTGAATAGGGAGAAATCACACCAGGGATCCCCACGCCAACAGAGCCTTTTTCACCTAAGGTCGCTTCAGCCTCATTAACTAAATCGACGATCGCGTTAAGCGTGCCCTGATAATCCCGAGGGGTATTGATACGCTTACGAAAAACCTCATTTCCTTCGTCATTTAAGGCGACGAGTTCTATTTTTGTGCCGCCTAAATCGATGCCCATGCGTATCATGAATAAGCTTCTCCGCTATTGTTCTGCCAAGGAGTCCGCGCAGACTCGCTTGTGATTGCTCGTTATTTTGCCCAGCCAGGCGCTGTGGCAATAAAATAAGGGTTTAATATGTCAGGTTTTTGATTGTAGGTTAAGGGTAAACCTGAGTCATAACACACGACTTTACCGCCTGCGCTTTCAAGTACCGCCTGCGCTGCCGCAGTGTCCCATTCGCTGGTAGGCCCCAATCTTGGATAGAGATCGGCCTTACCTTCTGCCAGCATACAAAACTTCAGCGAGCTTCCTACGCTTAACATTTCATGCTGGCCAATATTGTTCAAATAATCAGCCACATCTGGGCTTAAGTGTGAACGACTGCCCACCACTATCGGCACCTGTCTTGGCATCTTACAGCCCTGAAGCGGCTGTTCTTGCTGTCCATCCTGTCGCCAAGCACCTAAGTGTTTCGCCCCATAATAAGTCGTGTTCAACACTGGAGCATAAACCACACCTGCAATAGCTTCGCCTTGATGGATAAGCGCAATATTGACGGTAAACTCGCCATTTCGCTTAATAAATTCCTTCGTGCCATCTAAAGGATCGATAAGCCAGTAGGTCTGCCATTGCTCACGCTCATCCCAAGGAATATCGGCGGCCTCTTCTGACATCACAGCAATGCCCGCAAATTGCTCAGCTAATTGACTGACAATCACCCTATGAGCCGCAAGATCGGCAGCAGTGACAGGACTCTCATCACTCTTTTGTGTAACAGCAATATGCTCTTGGGCGTAAATCGCCATAATGGCATCACCTGCCGCATGGGCTATATTCACTAGCCGCAACAAGTCCGCTTTAGAAAAATGCAGCGCAATTGTGGTGTTATCGGTCACTTAGTCGTCCTTTATTCAATCAGCTTTGCGGCATTATGCCATCGGCAGCCATTGAGAATTAAGAACAAATTCGTCATAAATCAAGCAAAATTGACTAAGCGGGCTTAAACACCAAAGCTTAAGTCCTAAGCATCAGGCTTTAATTTTAAATAAGTCGAGTCTAAGGCAAGCAAGATACGCTGAAAAGAGTCATTCCCTAGGCTGCATTCGTATTCACCGCCTTGAAAATAAACCACTAGGAGTGGAATACTGGCAAAGGCAATCCGCTTGCCTGTGAGTAACAAAAAAACGGCATCAGTTTAGGATTTTTCGCCTTGTGTTATAAAAGCATTAAGCATGCAGTTAAGTTGCACTCGCCAATCCTGCCAAACTTCAGGACATTGCATAGCCACAAGATGGTGCTTATCCAGCGTCTGTCGCAGTTTATCGCTATTAAGCGCGCTGTAACTCGGCCTTTGTGCCAGTACATTGCCTTTCTCAAGCGCTTTGGCGGCATAACTGAGGCTATCAATGGCAATGATGGGCACGGCTTTCTTTAATAACTTCAGAGCCAACGCTTGCTGCTGAATTTCGAGGGCAAATTCATACCAACTGCATTGCCCCTGCCCTGAATAATGAAATAGCCCCGCCTCACCCGTTAGCATCAGTTGCCAGATAAGCAACGCGAGGGCATCGACCCACGTAGGTGAGCCGATTTGATCGTTTATCACTGAGAGCGACTGAGCATCGGGCGTGGCGGCCATCAACCTCAGCATAGTTTTCACAAAATTATGCCCATCGACACCGTAAAGCCATGCGGTACGGATAACAATCGCGCGCTCACCCAAGATACGCAGCACCGCTTGCTCTCCGGCAAGCTTACTCTTGCCATAAACGGATAATGGCGAAGGTGTCACCGTTTCACTTAAGGCATTGGCCTCAACGCCCGCAAGCAGGCCGCTAAAAACATAATCACTGGAAATATGTACTAACCGCGCGCCCGTGAGCGCACATTCGGTTGCCAATAATTCTGGGCCGTGGCTATTGACGCGATAAGCCTCATCCACCGCCGTCTCAGCCTTATCGACCGCATTATAGGCCGCGCAGTTAATCACCCAGTCGGGTTTCACCTGCGCAAACACCTCAGCCACGCGGTATTTATCGCTGATATCTAACGCAGCATGCGTAAGCGGATGGAGATTCAATGCTAATCCACCATTGAGATGCGTTCGGATTAATGCTTTCGCCAGCTGGCTGTGCGCGCCAGTTAAGAGCACTGTTGGTCGCGCGGGAGTGACATCCTGCATTGATTGACTCAAGCGCCTCAAATTGCTTCATCGCGAAAGTGCGGTATAAAATCAGCAACAGTTTGATGCCCCCGCAGAGTCAAAAAGTCTAACAGCGCCATGGGCGAGCGATTAAGCAGCTTATCCTTTGGATAATCAACCGCATCGATAATGCTTAAGGCGCGATCAAATCCACCAAGGCTAAATGCCACATGGGAATCAGACCCCATGACTAAGGTTGCACCTAACGCTTTAGCTGCCTTGGCTATCGCGGTGCAGTTTGCTTCACTGCCCTTGCGAGACACTTCAAAGGAGGAATTATTAATTTCAAGTGCTACACCATATTCTGCTGCGGCAGTGACGACTGCTTCAATATCAATGGGATATGCGGGGTTTCCTGGGTGAGTAATAATATCGACCTTGCCACTTTTAATCGTATTAATCATCGCCTCGGTATGGGTGGCCTTATCCGAGGGCGCAAACACGGGTTCATGGAATCCAGCCAAGACGATATCGAGCTGCGACAGATAATCGCCAAAGTAATCGATTTCACCGTCGCGATTTTTAATATTGGCTTCAATGCCGCGTAAAATGCCGACGCCATCGACCATGCGCGGCAATACCCGTAAATTCACAAAATGCCAAAAATGCGGCGCATCCGCCATGGCCGGGCCATGATCTGTCGTCGCAAACAGGCGGAGCCCCTTTTGTTTTGCCACCGCAAGATAATCATGGATAGTGCTATAGGCATGGGAGGATGCCACGGTATGGGTATGGGTATCGACTGGGTACTGCATGGGTCACCTCTGTCTTTTAACTCGCATTTTAAAAAGAATTTTTAAACATCAATCTGTTAACGCTCGGCTTGTACAAGAGTCGCCAAGTCAACAACCACAGGCAGTGATATGCAACAATGCCTTAGTGGAATAAAGAGAGCAGTTCATCGGCGCTACCTTGCCATGCGCCACTGCCCTTACCTTCAAGAATACTATCGGCTAAACCTTGTTTATGCTGCTGCATCTCTTGGATTTTTTCTTCCACCGTCCCCTCGGCGATAAGCTTATAGACAAACACCGGATTTTCTTGGCCAATACGGTGTGCTCTGTCAGTGGCTTGCCTTTCGGCCGCAGGATTCCACCAAGGATCGTAATGGATAACCGTATCGGCAGCGGTCAAATTAAGCCCGGTTCCGCCCGCCTTTAAACTAATTAAAAACACTGGCGTATCGCCTTCTTGGAATTGATCAATCTGCCCCTGACGCAGCCGAGTTTGCCCAGTCAGTTTGCTGTAGTCGATCTCTAAGGATTGCAGCAATTCTTCAATCAAAATCAGCATGCTAGTAAATTGGCTGAAGATTAAAATTTTGCGTCCTTCCTGCACCATTTCCGGCAAGTTTTGGCTAAGCCAGTTAAGCTTGGCGTTATTTTTAACTTTTTGTGCCTGTTCGAGTTTTACTAATCGCGGATCGCAGCAGGCTTGGCGCAATTTGAGCAGCGCGTCTAAAAACTCGATATGGCTGCCCGCCACGCCTTGGCTTGCAAACAATTCTCGAATTTTTTTCTCCATACTTAAGCGAATACTCTCGTACAGATTGCGTTGATCTTTCTCAAGCTCAAGGGTTTGATAAATTTCGGTTTTAGGCGGAAGCTCAGTCACTACCTCCGTCTTAGTTCGTCTGAGCACAAAGGGCGCAATGCGTTGACTCAACACTTTTGCCTGCTCGCTATCGCCGTAACGCTCAATCCGATAACGAAATGCCTTATTAAAATAAGCCGTTGTCCCAAGGAGTCCTGGCAAACAAAAATCCATTAAGGATTTGAGTTCACCTAAATGATTTTCAAGGGGCGTCCCCGTAAGGCAGAGTTTAAAAGGCGCCTGCAGCGCTTTAATCATCTGACTGACTTTAGCTTGAGCATTTTTAATCTGCTGTGCTTCATCAAGCACTATGTGCTCAAAAGGTTGTGCTTGGTAAAAATCGTTATCCCTCACCATTAACGGATAGGTAGTAACAACCACATCAAACTCACTTAACCGTGCCAAAAGCGGCCCGCGCTGTGCGCCATGGATCACCGCCAGTGTTAACGAAGGCGCAAATTTTGCCGCCTCCTTTGCCCAGTTTCCGACCAAACTGGTGGGGCAAATAATTAAACTGGGTAGATGAGGGGCTGCCGCGGATTTAAGCTGTTTTTGCTTCAACAGGAATGCCAAAGTTTGAATGGTTTTACCCAATCCCATATCGTCGGCTAAAATGCCACCTAGCTGATATTCCTTTAAAAAACATAACCAATTTAAGCCCTGTTGCTGATAGGGACGCAGCTCTGCCTGTAATTGGGTTGGCGCAGTAACCGCAACAACACCGGTAAATTGTTCTAATTTGGCAGCAAGTTGTCGCACCCGCTCACCATTGAGCAAGTTGATATCACTCTGGGCTAACTCATTGAGTAAATGTGCCCGATATTTAGGTAAGGCGATACTGTTGCCGCGATGCTGTTCAAACAGCTCTAAAATAATGCTCATCAAGGGTTTGATAACACTGGCTTTAATTTTAAGCCACTCACCATTTGGGCTTGGTAGCAATAGCTCTGCATCATCGGCGGGCTCACCATGTTGTTTAAGCCAAGTGGCCACCAGCGGCAACATGGGTAACCGCTGCCCATTGATATCCGCATGCAAAGACAGGGAAAACCAGCCCTCTTTACTGTCATCCAGCTCAACGGTTAACGGCGTGTCGACTACCTTAAGGCTAAACTCGGGCGCCAATAACACCTCAATACCTTGGGCTTGTAATCTTGGCACGTCTTCCTCGATAAAGTGCAGCCACTCCCGAATCGCCTCGGGCAACGCACCTAAGCGCCAGTGGCTGGCTAAACTGCTAAGATCAAATACAAAACGAGTAAATCCAAGCGTTTGCAGAGCCTCAACCGCCGCTTGCTCTTCGTCCAAAGCACGGTTAATTTGATAGGTCGTTCCGCCTTGGGTCACAAGGGTTAAGGCTTCTTTAGCTGCATTACCACTCAAAACGACATCACCGTAGATAAATGACAAGGTCACATAGGGCTGGCTGATAGTAATAGCTTGAGCATGCGGCGTTGTTGTCTTGAGTTGGGTCGTATTAGGCAGGATCGTATTAGGCAGAGTAGCATTGGCCTGAGTCGATGCCGCCGAAAGCATATTCAGGCTCAACCGAACCCGAAGTTTATCCCGTAATTCGACAAAATTGATGGCACTTGGTAGCGGCACTGTACGCGCTGAAAAATGTTTAATCAGTTTATGACTCACCACCTCAACCTGCGTGCGAGGCACGGGTGGCATTTGGCTGAGTAGGCGCAATTTTTCAATACTGATATCAGTGTCGATAAGACCAATTTGAAAGTAATCGAGTTCGATATAATACGCAGGCTCGGTTGGCACAAGCTCCCAATTATCTCGCTTGGGCAAAACAAGGCGCATTTGCTTGTGTTCACTATCAATATCCTGCCAAATAAACTGTGGCGTAATGGCATCGCCCGCGGTCAATGCGAGGCGACTTTCCTCCCAAAAACAACGTTCGGTCGCGAGCATTTTCTCAAGCGCAACCGCACCTAACTGCGCCTTAAGATAGAGCCGCGATGCACCATGGCGCCTCGTAGACATTATCAGATTGATGATCAGCACATCCTCGGCACCAATCCATGCAGGCATATAATATTGCACATCCGAGAGTGCAATTTTGGAACCCTTGTTATAACCGCCCTTCTTCCCAAGCTTGCCGCGCCTAAGCTCGATAAACACTCCATTATCGTCCTTTGAGAGGATATACAGCACCCGATCATCGTAGAGGGACTCAACATCATTCAAACGAGGATCATCGGCATCATCGAGTAGATGTAACCATTGGGCGATTCGTTGATCCTCAACCGTTTTATCAGTGAGCAAGCTATACAGTACCGCAGCCATATGCTTGCAATGTCCCGTGGCGGGACAAGAGCAAAAACCGTTCATGATGAGCTTATGATTGACGCTGACTAAACGTATATCCTGACGATAGGGCGAGGTTTCACTGCCCGCTACCGAGCCTTCAATATGGCGAAAATCGGCATTGGCTTTTGCACTTAACACCTTCCCCTGCATCACATAATCACGGGCACGCATCAAGGTCGGCGGCGTGAATAAGGACTCAATTGCCGTTTGAGTCAATTGAATGGGCTCTTGGGGGGGAAAGCGATTCATCAGCAAAACCTTGAAACTCAAAAATACCTTTACGGACAATAAACCACGATTGTCAAAGGCATTTATCAACGTGTAAGGGGGAATTGTATTGAAACCGGATGGGGAAAGCCAGAAGACGAATCACTTACGTGAGCGGGATATATCCCCGCAGACCATTCCTGCGGGGATGTGCCAACTAAAGTAACCTCAACTTAGGCTTGACGACGCTTATCAGCAATATAGCGATCAACCAATTTTTCTAAAATATCTAAGGGAACAGCGCCATTTTTAAGCAGCACATCGTGAAAATCGCGCAAATCAAATTTGTCCCCAAGAGCTTGTTTGGCTTTTTCCCGCAGTTCGAGGATCTTCATCATCCCCACCTTATAGGCTGTCGCTTGGCCAGGCATCACAATATAACGCTCAATTTCAGCAGTCACATCGCGATCTGACATTCCAGTATTTTTCTTCATATAGTCAATGGCTTGTTCCCTCGTCCAACGACTATGGTGAATACCTGTATCAACAACAAGGCGCACAGCTCTAAACAACTCCGCCTGCAAACGACCAATATTATCGAAGGGATCTTGTTGGAAACCGAGCTCCCAAGCTAAACGCTCACTATAAAGTGCCCAGCCTTCAATATAAGCGGTAAAAGGTGCCATCTTACGAATAAGTGGTTGCCCTTCAAGTTCCATTGCAACTGCAACCTGAAAATGATGTCCGGGGATCCCCTCATGGTAGGCTAAGGTACGCATACCGTATTTAGGTGTTGCTTTGATATCAAAGAGGTTGGCATAAAAACGTCCTGGGCGGCTGCCGTCAATCGCCGGTTGCTGATAATAAGCGCCAGGAGCCGTTTTCTCTTTAAATTCAGGAATACGCACCACTTCCATTCCCGCCTTTGGACGGATACGAAATGCGTTATCGAGTCCGGCATTGATCTCGTCGAGGATTTTTTGATAATCCACTAGGATCTGCGCTCTGCCAGCATCGGTGTCTTCATAGTAAAATTTAGGATCGGCGGCCAAGGCCTCAATCGCTACCGAAAATCCTTGGCTTGTATCGTACCCTTGTGCTGACAAGATGGTCATGATTTCACCTTGGATACGGCTCACCTCGGCCAATCCTTTAGCATGGATCTCATCGGCGGTGTAATTTGTCGTAGTAAAGAACTTCAACAGCTGTTCATAGGCGACATTCCCATTAGGCAAAGCCCAATAACCATCATCCGTGCCTGCTTTAGTCTGTAACTCAGTAAAATAATCAATGAAGAGTCGATACGCTGGCTGCACGTAAGCTTCAATATTGGTTTTTGCGGTGGCAAGCAAACGCGCCTGTTCATCGCTGCTAATCTGAGTTTCTGCTAATTTGGTTTTAAAGGAGCTGTAGAGAATATTGTCTTCAACTGGCGCACTGATAAAGTCATTCATTTCAGTAAGCACCCGCTCAATCACAAACTTAGGCGGAATAATGCCCTTAGCTTCTCGAAGTTTGAGCCCTTCTAAGGTTTGTCCAAACTTAGTCTTCACCGCAATTAAGCGCGAGAGGTAATTTTCAGCATCATCAACCGAATGGATTTGATGCTGCGCCTGCATAAAGCTTGGGTAACCATTTTGCACACCAAACAACTGATTCACCGGATAGTTATGATAGCGATAGGGTTCGGCCGCGAGGGCAAAATCCGCCAGATACAATGCAATATCCTTCGAAATACGCTGATTATCATCGAGATCAGCGTCTTGGTAACTCAGTAATGTGTCCCTTAACGCACGGACTTGAGTAAAGGTTTTGTCCATGGCTTCAGGGCTATCATCGTCGAGCAGGGCGTTATGCCCCGTAATCCCAACAGATTCTAAAAATCCTAAGGATGTTAACGTCTCAGGACTTTCAAAGGCCATTTTTACGACGCTTCTATCTAAAAATGCGCGAAAGAAAAATGGCTTTTTGGCAAACCATTCATGGGCGGCAACTGCCATCAACAATAGCAATATGGCTAAAATGCCAAGCCCAATGCGTTTTAATACTGTTTTCAATATTGATGCTCCACAGGTCATTATTGTCAAAGTTCGATGGGAAAACTTCCCAATACGGAAAACAATACCACCACCACAAATAAGCAACAATTTAATAACGTAACGAAAAGTGACAAATAAATAAGTCACCTTCTAAAGGTTTAGCACCACTTTTTATAGTGCGAGTAAACTTACAGGAATAATTATTTCAATCTGGCTTCAGTGACACAATCAAACACTATCCATATGAATAAAAACAATAAAAAATTATCCCCATCAAATATTCGAACTAAAAACCCCTAATAGATATGCCCTAGTTAAAAATAAAGCTATACAAAAAGTGGGAGTATGCTATTCTGCGTCCTGGCCTGTGAGTCAGACCTATTTATAAGCAATATTATGTATTTGAAAACCTTCGCTGCACCCGGTATTTGTTTGCTGTCATGAAGCTTTCCACTCATAACTTATCATCAATGTAAATAATTCTATTTCTGGCTAATTTCACGCATTGTTGCGAATTATTTTTTTGAAAATTTTGGAGACATTCATGTCTAAAACTACTGGTGTAGTAAAATGGTTTAACGAAGACAAAGGTTTTGGTTTTATTTCCCCTGATAACGGTGGCGCTGACGCATTCGTTCACTTCCGCGCAATCGTATCTGATGGCTTTAAAACCCTTGCTGAAGGTCAAAAGGTTTCTTACGAAGTCGAACAAGGCCAAAAAGGTCCTCAAGCTGCGAACGTTGTTGTTCTGTAATTAACTTCCCGCAAGGGATTAATTAACAACAAGTTTACAGACAAAATGCCGACTCAGTGTCGGCATTTTTTATTGGTGCGTTTTATCCTATTGATTGATGTTCTCATTAAACCAACTAGCCCTGCAGTAGTTTTGCTTCTGCATTTTCTACTCTTCTCGGTTTGCCGACGATGAGGAGAATATCCCCCGCTCGAAATACCCAATCCGATGCAGGATGCTCAATTTCTTGACCATTACGACGTATAGCCCTCAACTCTACCCGCAGTGATTCCCAATCAATATCCGCCACTTGCTTACCAACGGCATTTGCACCGCGGTGCAGCAGCACTGCATGCAAAGATTCTAAAGTGAAATCCGTCTCTGTACCCGAGAAAAAGCCATGTAAGAATTGATAATGATTACGCCGCTCCGACTCTAACCGCTTGAGGATCCGCGCTAATGGCACTCCGCATTGATGCAAAACCTGCGAAACTAACATCAAACTTCCTTCTAAGGTTTCTGGGATGACTTGATTGGCCCCCGCCTTTTGTAATAAGTCTAACTCGCTATCATCGCGGGTTCTGACCAAAATGTTAGCTTCAGGAGCCAGTTGCCGGCATAAGGGTAAGGCGTCTTCTAAACTGCGGGATTCGCTAAAGGTGATCACTATCATTTTGGCATGCTTAATACCAATCTGTTTGAGAATGGCCCGCTTACACACATCACCAAAGTAAATTGGCTCCCCAGCTCGACGCGCCTCAGAAACCCTTGTGGGATCAAGATCGAGCACCACATAAGGCACGGCTTCGGTCTTTAAAAAACGCGCAATGGTTTGCCCTACGCGCCCATACCCCAAAATCACCACTAAATCATGGTCGTCGCTTATCACAGGAACCACATCGTCTACATGCGCTGACTGGCGGATCCCTAATAACCACTTTGCAATATCCACACTGTGACGCACCAACCAAGGAGCGATACTCATCGATAATACCGCCACCATCACCAGCATCGTACTGATCTCATTACTCAGTAACCCATAGCTAACGGCGAGCGCGAGTACCACAAAACTAAATTCCCCCACCTGCGCCAAGCTTAAAGCCGTGCTAATCGCAATCCTAAAGGGCTCGCCCACTAAACGTAATAATCCATGGATAATAAGTGCCTTACCAAACACAACTGCGAGCAGAACCAATAGAATTTGCCACCAAAACTGAATAACCAATCCAAAATCCAGCATCATGCCGATAGAAATAAAAAACAGCCCCATTAATAGATCGCGAAAGGGGCGAATATCCGCCTCGAGCTGACGACGATATTGACTCTCACCAAGCAGCATCCCCGCCATAAATGCCCCTAAGGCCATCGATAATCCTAACCACTGGGTAAATGCGCCCGTGACCAAGGCGACCACTAATGTTGAAAGAACAAAGAGTTCATTTGAGCGCGACCTTGCCACCTCATCAAACAGCCTGGGTAAAGCCCACTTCCCCAAAGCCATTAAGAAAAAGAAGGCGAGAATCCCCTTGAGTAACGCCCAAGCGATAGAGGCTAACATTAAGGGTTCATCACTCTGTCCGAGTAATGGCAGTAGAATCAGCAGCGGCACTACCGCTAAATCCTGAAATAACAATACACTGACAGATAATTCGCCATGACGACGCCTCAGCCAGCCCTGCTCATTGAGCAGTTTAAGCACTATGGCGGTAGATGAAAGCGCAATTGCAGCGCCGATAACGAGTGATTCAATCCAATTCAACCCACAGGCTAACGCCACTAGCATAGTCAAGACAGTGGTGACGAGCACCTGGGCACTGCCTAAACCAAACACGGTTCTGCGCATCGCCCATAAGCGGGGTACCGAAAACTCGAGCCCTAGGGTAAACATCAACAGTACCACCCCAAGCTCGGCGACAGACTGCATTTGCTGCTGAGTAAACCAATGAAAGCCACTCGGCCCACTGAGTACTCCTGTTAACAAATACGCCAAAATAGCTGGCAAACCGATACGCCTAAGTAGCGCAATCGCAACGATCGCAATGACTAACATCAGCAGAATTTGAATCAAGAAACCATGTTCCATAGACGCACTAGCTCCTGTCAAATTACTGGCATGTTAAAAATTATAACGATGAGCTTTAAGCTTAACTGAGTGACAAGTAAAGACAAATTTAATTGGCAAATATAACGGCACACATATTGCTTAACTAAGGTAACAGTTTTTATCGCCATTTCATTTGCTGGGGTAATCATGATGGACTTTGGCTTAGCGACCACGTTATATCCCGATGAATATAACTATCAAACAGAGGCATATAGCCCGACATCCGCGCCGCTGGATCTCGTGCAAGTTATCCAGCAACTGCATGCTAGTTTAGATCCGCGGACAGTCTTTGCCTGCTACGGCAAAGTGCTGGGACAACATCTGCCGATTCAAGGGGTTCGACTACAATCTGAGCAATATAAATTAAGCTGGGGTAAACGTTATGGGATTAGCCTTAAACGGCAGATCATTTGCGGCGGGACACCAGTTACACTGCAGTATCAACTGTTAACGCCGCTAACGCCCTCACAGAGCATCAGCTTGCAAGAAATAGAGCCGCTTTTGTTACAACCATTGCTGAATGCCATGCAGTACCAAGAAATGTCGATGCAGGCGATGTTTGACTCCCTAACGAGTCTTGGAAATCGTCACTATTACAGCCAAAGCCTGAAAAACGCGGTGGCCAGGGCTCACAGAAAACAGGGAACGGTGTCACTTATTGTGTTGGATTTGGATAATTTTAAGCAGCTTAACGATAAGTATGGTCACAAATGCGGTGACTATATTTTGAAGGAGTTTGGTGACATTATCCGTAGCAGTATCCGTAGTACAGATCAGGCTTTCCGCATCGGCGGCGATGAGTTTGTGGTCATAGTACAAGGTAATATTCATGCCGCGGGTTTACTGTGTGAGCGTATCGTCACTGCAACCAATGCCAATACTAGCTTCCATCAATTTGGCGTGAGCAGTAGCCTTGGGGCGGCTGAGGCGAGCGACACCATGGAAGCCGAACAACTCTATGAGCAGGCTGATAAAACCTTGTATCAAGCCAAAGCCTCGGGGCGTAATTGCTACAAGTTAAGCCCAGCCCAACTGTCTTAATCGAGCATGGATGCTGCTCACTGGCGATAAAGCATGGCAAATAGACTTTGCTATCCGATCGCATTCCCATCAAACTTAAGCCCGATATCATCCCCTTGGGCACAAAATGCCTTTTCAACCCAGAGTCCAAAGGCCATCACCAGCTTATCGTTGTAGAACACGAATCCTACCTCAGCACGTAACCATGGCGGCACAGCGCATTCTTGCCATAACTTTTTCAGCTCGCGTCCCTTATCGCGAAAATGCGGCTGACAGCGAAATTGCCCCGGCAAGCCATAACGTAGACTCACCACTTCATCGGCGTTAGGTAAACGTAGTCGAGGGCCTGTGGTCACCAACGTAAATGGCACAATCTTGTCTCCAACCATTGTTGATGCTTGAGTCAATAAGGTCAGAATCTCTTGATGTAGGTCGCGCGCTGTAATGTGGAGCGCAGTAGATAGGGTTTCTCCACTATCCAGATAAAGCATCCCGGCAAAGCGGCGCAGTACACAGTCATTAATGCGGATATGGACCTTAGCATCCTCTTTAGCGTGGATTAATTGCTGTAACATTTGCTGCAACTGCACGTAGGACGGCAGTGAAAATCCTTGGGACTCAATAAAGCCCCGCAGCAGTATCCCTTGCCATTCAATCGGTTGCGCTGCTAACTCCGTCAGCTTAAGGACGGTTTGCTCAGTAACAGCCGCCTTGGTTAACAGCTTAGGTAAACGCTCACTGACCTCAGTTTCTACTATGGCTTGCTGCTCGGCACAAAGCTGGGCACTGCGACTGGCGGTGCTGGCGATACTTGGCCAGCGCGCTTTTAGGCGTGGGATAATCTCGAGGCGAAGAAAGTTACGATCGTACTTATCATCTTGATTACTCTCATCATCGATATGGACTAAATGTTGCGCTTTGGCAAAGGCTTCAATCATCTCGCGGCTAATATCAAGCAAAGGACGCACTTGTAAGCACTCCCCTTTGCCTGCTAATGAGAGTGGCTGAATGTGCCCCATGGCCGCTAAACCCTTAGGACCTTGGCCGCGTTTAAGGGCTAACAGAATTGTCTCGAGTTGATCATCTTCATGGTGAGCGGTGAGTAAGATATCCCGCGGATTAAGATGCGCTAAAATCGCCTGATAACGCGCTTTTCGCGCTGCAGCCTCAACGCTCACCCGAGGACCAAGCTCGAGCTGAACCCGTTCTACCGTCACAGGTAAACCATACAGGGCCGCGCGTTCTTGACAATGCTTGGCCCAAGCATCGGCATTGGGGCTCAAGCCATGGTGTACATAAATCAATTGATAGCGTAAATCAGGACGCTGTTTAGCATATTCACTTAAGCCGTAGGCGAGCACTTCGGAATCGACTCCGCCACTGTAAGCGAGGACTAACTTGCTCCCCGCTTGGAGGGGTAAGCTATCTAAAAATCGCGCTATATGAACACTCAAATCCTGCGCAGCCATCCTCTTCCCCACTCAAAAACAACAGAAACCTAAGCTTGGTTCGACTTAAGGCAGATATTACGATGGAAATACAATCCGCACTTTGTTCGGGCCGAGTAAACTTTCCAAGGCAAAGACCAACTCATCACTTGGGTTAACTCGCCAGGTTTCGGCCAATCTAAACTGCCCCTTGGCTTGAGCTTGGCTGTAGTTAATCAGCACTGGCACAGCGCCATTACGCCATGGACTGATTGCCTGCTCAATGCCCTCGAGCATATTTGGGGTCAGCTGCGATGCCTCTAAATCGATTTCCAATGCACTGGCAAAATGGCTACGCGCCTCACTGATATCGATGATATTGCGCGCCGTCATCCGGTTTCCACCGGCAAAATCATCAAAACTCACCTCACCTTCACAGATCAGGATCCGGTCCTTTTCCAGCAGGTGATTAAACTTCTCAAAGGCTTCAGTAAACAGCATCACCTCAAGCCGAGCGCTCTTATCATCTAAGGTCAGTAAGCCCATTTTTGAGCCGCGTTTAGTGAGCATCACCCGGGTCGCCACGACAAGGCCCGCAGCCTTGACGGTTTTGCCCCGTTCCGTAGGATGCACATCCTTCAAGCGCCCTGAGGTGTAATGCTTAAGCTCTTTAAGGTATTGATTTATTGGGTGCCCCGTTAAATACAACCCTAATGTTTCGCGCTCGCCCTCAAGCCAAATTTTGTCCGGCCATGGGGTACATTCCACAAACTGTTGCTTGCTATCCTCAGGATCACTATTGAGCAAACCAAACATATCATGCTGACCAATAGCCTCAGCCTTCGCATGTTGGTCTGCTGCGCTAATGGCCTCGGGTAAGGTTGCCATCATCGACGCGCGGTGCGGTCCGAGGGAATCTAACGCTCCCGCACAGATAAGCTTTTCAATAACCCGTTTATTGAGCTTTTTTAGGTCGATACGGGCACAGAAATCGAATAAATCAACAAAGGGACCATCTTTACGCGCCGCTAAAATTGACTCAACTGGCCCCTCACCCACGCCTTTGATCGCTCCAATGCCGTAGACAATCCGCAGATCATCATCAACGGTAAACTTAAATAATCCCTTATTCACATCCGGCGGAATGATGGTGAGCCCCATCCGCTCGCATTCATCCACTAAGGTCACAATTTTATCGGTGTTATCCATATCGGCAGACATTACAGCCGCCATAAATTGCGATGGAAAATGGGTCTTCAACCACAGCGTTTGATAGGAAACTAACGCATAGGCCGCAGAGTGAGACTTGTTAAAACCGTAACCAGCGAACTTTTCCACAAGGTCGAAGATTTTCATCGACAGCTCGCCGTCGACACCATTTTTAATTGCGCCCTCTTTAAAAATACTCCGCTGTTTGGCCATCTCCTCAGGCTTTTTCTTACCCATAGCACGGCGTAACATGTCAGCGCCGCCCAAGGTATAACCTGACAATACCTGTGCAATCTGCATCACCTGCTCTTGGTACAAAATAATGCCGTAGGTGGGCGAAAGCAGTTCTTTTAAGGATTCATGCTGGTATTGAGAATCGGGGTAAGACACCTCTTCACGGCCATGCTTACGCTCGATAAAGTTATCCACCATGCCCGATTGCAACGGCCCTGGGCGAAACAATGCCACCAGAGCGATCATATCTTCGAAGCAGTCGGGCTGTAGACGTTTAATTAAGTCCTTCATACCACGGGATTCGAGCTGGAATACCGCAGTGGTTTCATAACGTTGCAGCAATCTAAACGAGGCTGGGTCGTCTAGCGGAATCGCTTCAATGCGTATTGGTGGACGGCCATTTTTAACCTCCACCTTGTTGATCATCTCTAGCGCCCAATCGACGATAGTGAGCGTTCTTAACCCCAAGAAGTCGAATTTAACTAACCCTGCGGTTTCCACGTCGTTCTTATCGAACTGGGTTACCGGGTTTTTACCTTCAGCGTCGCAGTATAGCGGCGAAAAGTCGGTGATCTTGGTAGGCGCAATCACCACGCCCCCCGCGTGCTTACCCGCGTTTCGAGTGACGCCCTCGAGTTTGCGGCACATGTCGATAAGATCTTTCACATCTTCATCGGCATCGTAGGATTCCTGCAATGCCGGTTCCACTTCAAAAGCTTTGGCAAGTGTCATCCCAGGCTCGGGTGGGATAAGCTTTGAAATGCGGTCGACAAAGCCATAGGGATGGCCCAGCACACGGCCGACGTCTCGGATAACCGCCTTAGCCGCCATGGTACCGAAAGTAATAATCTGCGATACCGCTTCACGGCCGTACAACTCAGCCACGTGGTCAATGACCTCGTCGCGTCGATCCATACAGAAGTCAACGTCGAAGTCGGGCATCGACACCCGTTCTGGGTTCAAGAAACGTTCGAACAGCAGGTCAAATTCGAGGGGGTCTAAGTCGGTAATCTTAAGGGCATAGGCGACAAGCGAACCCGCGCCCGAACCACGACCAGGACCAACGGGAATCCCGTTGTCCTTCCCCCACTGGATAAACTCCATCACGATAAGGAAGTAACCAGGAAAGCCCATTTGGTTAATCACTTGAAGCTCGATGTCGAGGCGCTCATCGTACTCACCGCGACGCTCGGCACGCACCTGTGGGTCGGGGAATAAGAATGCTAGGCGCTCTTCGAGCCCCTTCTTAGAGCGATCAACCAAATAATCCTCAATCGACATATCGCCGGTGGGGAAGTTAGGTAAGAAGTATTCGTTTAAACGAATAGTGACGTTACAACGCTTAGCAATTTCAACGGTATTGGCAAGGGCTGCTGGGATGTCAGCAAACAGTTCACACATTTCCTCTTCACTGCGAAGGTACTGCTGCTCACTGTACTTTTTAGGACGTCGTGGATCGGCAAGCGTAAAACCATCGTGAATCGCGACCCGTATTTCATGGGCTTCGAAGTCCTCTGGCTTTAAAAATACCACCTGATTTGTAGCCACCACAGGAATACCCTTTTCCTGCGCTAATCCCACCGCCATGTGCAGATAACGCTCTTCATCGGGGCGTCCGGTGCGTAACAACTCAAGGAAATAACGTCCCTCAAAATGCTGCTGATAGAACTCGCATAACGACTCAACCTGAGTATTGTTGCCCTTCAGCAGCGCCTTACCCACATCCCCTTCTTTGCCCCCAGACAGCAGCAAAATGCCTTGGTTATATGTGACCAACCACTCTTGGTCAATCACTACGCGACCTTGAACATGCCCGCGTAAATAGGCTTGACTGATGATTTGGGTGAGGTTTTGATAGCCCTCATTATTCATCGCAATAATGGTTAAGGCGCAAAACTCACCATCAAAACCAGGCACTTGCATCCAAAAGTCCGCGCCGATAATCGGCTTGATCCCTGCGCCATGGCAACCGCCGTAAAACTTCACTAGACCACAGAAGTTATTTTGATCTGTTAAAGCCACCGCCGCCATCCCATGCGCTTCAACTTGAGCAAGGATTGGCTTGACCTTAGCCACACCATCGGACATAGAAAAGTCACTGTGGACACGCAGATGCACAAAACGAGGATCGGACATAATTAGAATTATCTTTGAATAGCAGGTTAACAATCACTAAAAAAGCAGACTAGCAAAGTCACCGCCCTTGGGCTAGTGACTTTGCTCTCAAGCTGAAGTGAAAACACCCAATCGGTGTTAACGCTCCAGTAATGCCTTGACGGGTTTGAAACTTTTACGATATTGATCGAACACACCATGCTCGGCGATGGCGTCAAAATGCGCCTTCGTTGGATAGCCCTTATGCTTAGCAAATCCATACTGTGGATAAGCGGCATCGAGGGCATCCATCTCCCGATCGCGGGTCACTTTGGCAATAATCGAGGCTGCACTGATGCTGGCAATCAGGCCATCACCCTTGACTATGCTATGGCTCGCCAAAGACAGCCCTTGGTGAGTAAACGCCGGGCAGCGATTACCATCGACTAAAACTAACTCGGGCGCACGTGCAAGCCCTGCCACCGCGCGCTGCATGGCAAGCATAGTGGCATGCAGGATATTCAGCTCATCAATTTCCGCAGGACTAGCGCGCCCCACATGAAAGCTTAAGGCTTTTTCACAAATCTCATCGAATAATGCCTCGCGGCGCTTCTCGCTGAGCTTTTTAGAGTCATTTAAGCCCAAAATAGGTCGATTAGGATCGAGGATCACCGCAGCGGTGACGACATCGCCAACGAGGGGACCACGGCCAACTTCATCCACACCCGCCACTAAACCTGTTGAGAAGGTGGCGATATCGGTGTCGGTCAGCGTCTTAAATACCGCCATTAGTTCACATCCTTAACATCAACCAGAGCCAAAACCGCCTCGGCCGCCTTCTGGCTGGCATCGCAACGCAGCAGTTGATGCAAACGTTCAAACTCGGCTTTGATTGGTGCAAAGTCGCGGTTAAGTTCAACGCCAACCGCGGCAGCTATTTTCTCTGGCGTGCAATCATGCTGAATAAGCTCTGGTACCACATCTCGCCCCGCTAATAAATTTGGCAGCGAGAAACGATTCACCTGCATCATGCTCTTGGCAATACGATAGGTCAGTGGACTCACGCGGTACGCCACCACCATTGGGCGTTTAATCAGCATGGCCTCTAACGTCGCTGTACCCGAGGCGAGTAAAATACCATCGGCAGCGGCCATCACTTCGCGTGACTTGCCTTCCACCATGTGAATTTCTAAATCCGGCGCATAATCTTTTAACGCTTGTTCAAACTGCTCACGGCGCTGTTGATTCACTAAAGGCGTCACAAAGCGAATATCGGGAAATTGCTGCTTGATAAGTAGCGCCGCCTTCACAAAGGGCTCAGCCAATTGCTTTAGCTCACCGCCGCGCGAACCAGGTAAAATCGCGAGATATTCAGCCTCAGGATCTAACTCCAGCAATTGACGCGCACTTGCTTTATCACTCTCAAGCGGAATGTCGTCGGCTAAGGTATGACCGACAAAGGTACAAGGCACTTGATGCTTATCGTAGAAGGCTTTCTCGAAGGGCAATAATGACAGCACCATATTAGTCGCCTTGGCGATTTTAAAGATCCGCTTAGGCCGCCATGCCCACACCGAAGGACTCACATAGTGAACGGTTTTAATCCCCTGAGCCTTTAATTTAAGCTCCAGACCGATATTGAAATCCGGCGCATCAATACCGATAAAGCAATCAGGCTTAAGCTCGGTGATGGACTTAATTAACGAAGCTCGGACATGGAGCAGGCGTGGCAGGCGCGATAGCACTTCAACTATCCCCATCACGGCTAATTCTTCCATCGCGAACAGGGATTCGAAGCCTAAGGCTTCCATACGAGGTCCACCAATACCAACAAAACGGGCATTGGGATGTGCTTTTTGCAGCGCGGCCATCAAACCCGCACCTAAAATATCGCCGGAGAGTTCTCCGGCGACCATTGCAAACACTAATTGAGATTTTTTGCTCATAAACCAATCATATCTGACAAGTGAATGGCACCGCAGCGATAACCTCTGCCATGGCATTTTCTAACGCAGAATGTCACGAGCAGTGCCTATGAATGGCATAGTCTAGAGTCGAAACTCTTAACGCATCATGCCGCTAACGAATAATGCCGCGACCCGAAGATTTGACAAACTCAACGAGCAACTTAACTTGCGCGTCATTTTGTGCATCTTCGGCAAGTGCCTCAACCGCTTCTTCAACCGTCAGGCTGCTACGGTATAAGGTTTTATAAGCGCGGCGCACCGCTAATTGAGTTTCCTTAGAGAAGCCTCGGCGCTTCATACCTTCGCTGTTTAAGCCGCGAGGGATAGCTGGTTGTCCCGCAGCCATCACAAAGGGTGGTACATCCTGTAATAATAACGAACATCCCGCAGTAAAGGCGTGGGCACCGATATGCACAAACTGGTGAACGCCAGTCATGCCACCGAGAATCGCCCAGTCACCGACATGCACATGGCCTGCGATAGACGCATTATTGGCCATAATTACGTTATTGCCGACCACGCAGTCGTGGGCAATGTGCACGTAGTTCATAAACAGGTTGTTTGAACCAATACGGGTTTCGCTATTGTCTTGAACCGTTCCACGGTGAATAGTGACATGCTCACGGATAACATTGTTATCGCCAATGATAAGGCGTGTAGGCTCACCTGCGTATTTTTTATCTTGGCATTCTTCACCCACAGAGGCGAATTGAAAAATACGGTTGCCTTTACCTATCACCGTCGGCCCCTTCACCACCACGTGGGAGCTTAACCAACAATCGTCGCCAATCTCGACACCCGCGCCCACATAACTCCATGGGCCTATGGTGACATTTTTACCAATTTTTGCATCGGGATGCACAAACGCTAATGTATCTATCACTGATTAATCTCTCTGCGGGCACACATGATTTCAGCGGAACAAACCACTTCACCATCCACTTTGGCCTCACCATAGAAAACGCCAATCCCGCGGCGCTCTTTAATCATTTTGACTTCAAAATGGATTTGATCACCGGGTTCGACTACACGTCTAAAACGTGCATTATCGATACCCGCAAAATAATACAACACACCAGGTGGCACATCGTCACTCATGGTCTTAAAAGCAAGCAGACCAGTGGCCTGCGCCATGGCTTCTAAAATCAGCACGCCGGGCATCACAGGCTGGATCGGGAAATGCCCCTGAAAGAAGGGCTCATTAATCGTCACGTTTTTAATCGCATGGAGACTCTCACCGGGGGTGAAATCCAGTACGCGATCGATTAATAGGAATGGATATCTATGGGGCAGATACTTAAGGATCTCCGAAATATCCATAGTGTTCATTTGATTAGACACGAACCTAGTTCCTCAAAATTGCCTTAGGGCAATTACTCTGGTGTATTTAAATTTTTTTCCAACGTCTTCACGCGCTGGAACAGTTCATCCAATTGACGGAAGCGAACTGTGTTTTTACGCCACGTTTTGTTATCCATAGCAACCGTGGCTGATGAATACAAACCAGGCTCACGCATATTACCAGTAATGTTGGTCGCGCCAGAAATATGCACACCATCGGCAATGGATAAATGGCCAGCAATGGCACAATTTCCACCAATAATACAGTACTTACCAATAGTGACACTGCCCGCAATCGTGGTACTGCCTGCAATAGCTGTATTTTCACCAATAATATCGTTATGGGCGACCTGCACTTGGTTGTCGATAATCACACCATTGTGGATTTCGGTATGGCCTAATGCACCGCGGTCAATCGTTGAATTAGCACCGATTTCGACGCGATCACCAATGCGCACACCACCCGTTTGGGGGATCTTAACCCACTGTCCGCGCTCATTAGCGTAACCAAATCCATCGGAGCCAATAACGGCACCGGAATGAATAATACAGTCTTGGCCTAAATGGACATTGTGATACAGGGTGACATTGGCCCATAAACGGCTATTTGAGCCTATGATGGAGTCTTGTCCAATCACAGTACCCGCACCAATTTGTACATTTTCACCGAGGATAACATTGGCACCAATCACCACATTAGCACCAATTGCCACACCTTCACCTAACTGGGCAGAAGGGTCAATTTGCGCTGAGGGATGAATACCCATCGCTGCCTTGGGCGTGGTATCTAACAACTGCGCCACACGAGCAAACCCCACATAGGGATCTTTTACAACTAACGCAGTGCCAGGATAGTCCTGCGCATCTTTAGCCGACAATAACACCGCGCTCGCTTGAGTTGACTCAAGCTGAGCACGGTATTTGCTGTTGGCTAAAAAAGAGATTTGTCCCGCTGTGGCATGTTCAAGCGTTGCAACACTGTTGATCACTAAGGTTTCATCGCCTTGGACAACGCCATCTAATATCAGGCTTAGCTCTTTTAAAGTCACACTCTTCATCAATTACTTGCCTTTGCTTAAGGCTTCAACCACTTTGCCACTGATGTCAGCATTTGGCTTAACATAAATGACTGCACCACGCTGTAAAACTAAATCGTATTTTTCTTTTTCAGCGATAGTGTTAATGGCTTTTTGAACCTTAACTAACAGTTTGTTTTGCTCTTCGCCTTGGCGACGACGTAAGTCCTCATCCAACGCCTTACCTTTCAACTGATATTCAGATTTTAGCGCTTCCATTTTACGAACCAGCTCAGTTTTTTGCGTGTCATTCATTAACGCGCCATCACGTTGCTGCTTCTCCATCAGAGAGCGCATTTCTTCTTGCATTTTCTGAACTTCAGACATGCGATCACCAAACTCTGACTTCAGAGACTGCATGATTTGCTCACGTTGAGGTAACTGCTCAAACACAGCGCCCATATCAACTACAGCAATATTTTCCGCCTGCGCAGCTAAAGGTGCACCTAATAAAGCTAACGTCACCAGGGCACGGTTTACCATCTTGTTCAAAATAGACTCCTTGTTACCTTTGTTATATTCAGCAAAACTTGCCGAGTGTATGCCTTTTAAAAAGTTTTGCCAATATTGAACGAGAAGATCTCTGTTTGATCGCCTTCGTACTCTTTAATCGGCCATGCCAAGCTGAATACCATAGGGCCCATTGGTGATAACCACTGTAAGCTTACCCCCCAAGATGCTCTTATACGCGCAGGGTCACTGTAGTCTTGTAACTTATCAAACTCTTCAGCGGGTAAGGTTTGATATTTCGCAAAGTCAAACTCGGTATCCCACACGTTACCGGCATCGAGGAAGAAGCTGGTACGTACAGAGTTGGTATAAGCCTCATCCAAGAATGGCGTCGGTACAATAAACTCTAAACTCGCAGTTGCGATAGCGTTACCACCGATTGAACGGCCAGAGCTTACCTGAATACTGTTTGGATCGCCCGGTAAACTACAACCATCGCCCGATGGATCCGGCGCACAGGGTTCACTTCCACGGAAAAGATAGAAGGAACGCGGACCTACGGAGTTAGACTTAAAGCCACGCAGTGAGGTGCTACCGCCTGAGTAATAGTTTTCCCAGAATGGAAGGATCTGGTCATTATCGTTAAATTGACCATAACCATTACCATAGCCTAAACGACCACGTGCCAAGACCACAAAACTTTGACTGCGGTTGAGAGGGAAATAGTAGTTGGTATCGAAGTCAGTCTTGAAGTACTGCAGATCTGATCCAGGTACAGTCATCTTACCGCTTAAACGCTGTGATGAACCGTCTGTTGGGAAGGTTCCTCGGTTTAAGGTACTGCGATACCAACCTAAACTCAGCTCAAAGTTATCAAAACTTAAGTCTGCATTTGGATCATCTTCACGGTAAATATTGTAGAAACGCAACGCCTGTTCATAGGCAGAGATTTCTGAAATCGTGTTATGACGATAACCAATACCGCCGTTGATACGGTTGTATTCGTTAATCGGGAAACCAGAGTTTAGCGCTACCCCATAGGAGCTGTTTTTATAGCGTTCAAGGTTGGCTTCGTTTGCATCGAACTCGTTCCAGTAAACACTACCACCTAAGCTTACACCATCTTTAGTCCAATACGGATCGGTGTAAGATAAGTTGACGTTTTTAGAGTACTTGTTGGTACTTAAACTCACACCCGCTTGGTTACCCGTGCCGAGGAAGTTATTTTGCTGCACACCAAACTGTAGGCTTAGACCTGATTCAGTACCATAACCGACACCGGCGTTAAATGAGCCAGAAGGCTGCTCTTTCACCTTAACAGCTACATCGACTAAATCGTCAGTACCGGGCACTTGAATGGTCTCGGTATCGACGGTCTCGAAGAAGCCTAAACGGTTTAAACGGGCTTTAGATTGCTCAACTTGCGCTGAGTTTAACCAAGCACCTTCCATCTGACGCAGTTCGCGACGCATCACTTCATCTTTAGTGACAGTATTACCGGTAAAGTTGATGGAGCGAACATACACGCGCTTACCAGGTTTGATATTGATGTTTAAGGTCACTTCCTTGGTCTTATCATCAATTTCAGGGTAGGTTTTCACTTCAGGGTAAGCGTAACCGAAACGGCCTAAGTATTTGCTGTACATCTCTTCGGTGAAGGTCACATCACCGCCGTTGTACATATCGCCCGCCTTGATAGGCAGAATCGATTTCATCAACTCTTCACGACCCATCAGATCGCCCGTGAGGTTAACGCCTTTTACCTTGTACTTCTCACCTTCATTGACGTTGATAGTGATGTACAAGCCTTTACGGTCTGGGGTCATCGCCACTTGAGTCGAGGTAACTTCAAAGCGAATATAACCCTTGTTGTGGTAATAGGTTTTAATCGTCTCAAGGTCGGCCTGAAGCTTTTGCTTCTGATAGCGACGCTCACCAAACAGATCCCACCAAGCCACATAATCTTTCAGTTCTAACATGCCGATAAGCTCAGCATCGGTGAACTCATGATTACCGACCACGTTAATTTGGCGGATTTCGGCCGCTAAACCTTCAGTAAATTTGAACTTAAGTTCGACACGGTTACGGGGCAAGTTAATCACCTGCGCCTCGACTTTGGCGCCGTATTTGCCCACGCCGTAGTAGAAGTCTTGTAATCCCTTCTCGATGCCAGTCAGCATTGTGCGGTCTAAAGATTCGCCGACTTTAACGCCTGAGCCGTCCAGACTTTCCTGTAACTGCTCATCTTTAATGTCTTTGTTGCCTTCAAACGTCACAGCACTGATGGTTGGTCTTTCGGTGACTTTGACAATCAACACGCCGCCATCATGACTGACTGAGATATTCTCAAAGTTAGTTGAGGCATACAGGCTTTTAATGGCTTGCTGAATTTTTAACTGATCTACAGTGTCGCCCACTTTCACTGGTAAGCTTAACAAGGCAGCACCCAGTGCGACTCGCTGCAAACCTTCAACTTGGATGTCGGTCACTTCAAAGGGTTGGAAAGTATCCGCCAACACAGTCCCTGAAAACGACGCACCGACGAATAACATCGAGGCAAAAAGTTTATTCAATCTCATAGAGCACTTCTAATTATTAGTCTGTCCTTGCTCAGAGTCGGGCAAAATCATTGAAGAGCGCAATGCTCATCAACATCAGCAGTAATGCTGCCCCAAATCTGAATCCTATTTCCTGTACCTTTTCAGATACAGGCTTACCAGTTATTACTTCAACGAAGTAATACAGCAGGTGTCCCCCATCGAGCACAGGCAATGGCAGCAAGTTAATGATGCCTAAATTGACACTGATAAGCGCGAGGAAACCGAGAAAGTAAACCAAGCCATAGTTTGCACTATTGCCCGCACCCTGTGCGATTGAGATAGGTCCACTTAAGTTTTTCACTGACACATCGCCAGTAAATAATTTGCCAATCATCTTAAAGCTCACGACAACAAGTTGCCATGTTTTATCGGCTGCGATAGCAAAAGATTCGATTGGCCCATATTCCAGCTGTAATCGCATATTCTCAGGCCATTGTGCCTGAGCCGGGCTCACCCCAAGCACGCCGACATCTTTGCCATCACTATTTTTAACACTTGCTGGTGTCACAGAGATGGCAAATTGCTCGCCATTACGGCGCACGGTTAACTCCACAGGCACATTGGCAGAATGCTGAATAATGTCAACAAAAGCTTGCCAATCGGTATATTGCTGGCCATTGATAGCCACTAAGGTATCACCGACCTTCAGATCACTCTTAGCCGCTGCACTGCCTTCACTGATGAGCGCAATTTGTGGCTCAATCGCAGGGCGATACACGCCCAAGCCCAGTGCCGTGATCGGTGACTCTTTCTCAGGGTCGAAACGCCATTGACGGGTGTCTAAAGTGTAAGTACGAGTATCGGTATCAAGTCCCTGTAAACCGTTAAGAGGCGCAAGGGATAGTGTTAAACTATCATCACCAATATGGCCAACAAGCGCCAAATTGACTTCTTCCCAATTCCGTACCGGCTGACCTGAAATCGCCGTCACTTGCATCGGCTCAGTGACTTGGATTTGTGCCGCCGCAGTGCCAGGTGTCGTTGAGGTAATGACTGGCTTTAGCGATGGCACACCAATTAAATACATAAAATACAGTGCGATAATCGCAAAAATAAAGTTCGCAATGGGGCCTGCCGCCACAATTGCTATACGTTGCCACACGCTTTTACGGTTAAAGGCCTGATCTTTTAAGTTATCGGGGACATCTTCAACACGCTCATCGAGCATTTTGACATAGCCACCTAACGGGATCATGGCAATAACATATTCAGTACCATCTTGACCGACTTTGCGCCAAATCGCCTTACCAAAACCAATAGAAAAACGCTCAACTTTCACACCACAGCGGCGCGCAACATAGAAATGGCCGTATTCGTGGGCAGTAATTAACAGCCCAAGTGCTACGATAAAAGAACCTAAGTTCCACAAAAAATCTAACATTCCACTCCTTACGTCATCAGTAAATCCACTCAAGCCTCGTCAACAAGAGGCCTAAGCAAATTTCGCTAGTAATTCACGGGCATATATCCGTGTTTGTGCATCGAGGGCGATAATATCTTCGATGCTGGTCATCGCCCGTTTAGGCACCGACGATAAACAGGCTTCGTTCACCTTGGCGATATGGGTAAACCCAATCTTGCCTTGTAAAAACGCCTCCACAGCGATTTCATTGGCCGCATTGAGTACCGTAGTCGCTTCTTGCCCTTGGGCACAAGCGGCAATCGCTAAAGCCAAACAGGGGAAGCGATTAAAGTCTGGCTCACAAAAGCTTAACTGTCCGACTTTGAAAAAATCCAAAGGTTCAACACCGGAGCGAATTCTTTGCGGATAGGACATACAATGCGCAATTGGCGTACGCATATCCGGGTTACCCATCTGCGCGATCACACTGCCATCGCGGTATTGCACCATAGAATGAATAACACTTTGCGGATGAATAACCACCTTTAGTTGATCTTTTTGGGTATTGAACAACCAGCGCGCTTCGATAAACTCCAAGCCCTTATTCATCATAGTGGCGGAGTCGACCGAGATTTTCGGACCCATTGACCAGTTTGGATGTTTGCAAGCCTGTGCTGGCGTCATTGCCGCAAGACTTGACAGCTCGGCGGTTAAAAATGGACCACCAGAACCGGTGAGCAAAATATGGGAAATACCTGACGCCGCTAAATCACAGCGCCCTAAATTAGCCTGCACTTCTTCGGGTAAGCATTGGAAAATCGCATTGTGTTCACTGTCAACCGGCAACAACGTGGCGCCAGAGCGTTTCGTTGCCTCAATAAACAGCTCGCCGGACATCACCAGCGCCTCTTTATTGGCGAGCAATACCCGCTTACCCGCCTTCACCGCAGCCAGCGTCGGGACTAAACCCGCCGCGCCGACAATCGCAGCCATCACGGTATCAACCACTGAGGAGGTGACTAAGGCAATAAGCTCATCCTCACCACTTGTGACTTGGATATTAAGCGCCGCGGGTAATTGCGTCTTGAGTGCTAATGCAGCATTGGGGTCGACCATATGGGCGACCTGCGGGCGATGGGCTAAACACAGGGCGAGCATCTTGTCGACACTCGCATTCGCCACTAAAGCATACACTCGATAGGCTGAAGGGTTGGCCGAAATCACACTTAAGGTACTGGCACCAATAGAGCCTGTCGCACCCAAAATCACCATATTTTGCATAGCGTTACATCCAAAATGCAATGTAGATTAGGGTAAACACCGGCAAGGCTGCTGTCAGGCTGTCGATGCGGTCGAGCACGCCGCCATGTCCAGGCAAAATCGTGCCCGAATCTTTAATGCACGCAGCGCGTTTAAACATACTCTCTGATAAATCGCCAAGGGCTGAAATCAGTGCCACAAAAATGGTCACCGCAACCACTAAGCCTAACTCCTGCTCAGGGGATATATACATAACACCCGCGACAACCACGAGCGTAGTCACTAGGCCACCGAGCAAACCCTCTAAGGTTTTAGCAGGGCTAACTGCGGGCATAAGCTTAGTTTTACCGACAGCTTTGCCCACAAAATACGCCCCAGAATCCGCAGCCCAAACGATCAACATCACCAATAATACTAGCGATGCCCCATAGTAAGGCGATATTTGCGAACTAATCGATTTAAGGGCAATCAGTGCCACAAAACAAGGTACTAAAGTCAATTGTCCAAACATGGACTTTAGCATCGGACTCTTTTGCCACAATTTGGCGCTTTTAGGATAAGTGACCACCAGCAGCAGTGACACCATCCACCACAAAGTACCTATGGTAACCACGGCAAGATAAATGGGATGAATTTGCCCCCTAAGCCAAATGGTGTCGGCGGGAACAATTAAATTAAGAGCGATCAGTAAAATACCGACCGTGCAAGTAAAACTCCATTGGGTAACATCACATTGACTATCGATGATCCTGCCCCACTCCTTAGCGGCGATCAGAAACACGGCGATCAAGGCCCAAGCAAAGTACTCAACGGGGAGTAAATAGATTGCTCCCAAAACTAATGGAATCAACCAAATTGCTGTTATTATACGTTGTTTTAGCAAAAAAAATCCCTCATGACGTTTTACAATGCGCGCATCTCATCAATTTGACTTCCGGTCAAACCAAAACGGCGCTGGCGACTGGCAAACGTGGCAATCGCTTCATGAAAAGCCTGTTCATCAAAATCAGGCCAAAGGGTGTCCAAAAACACCAACTCAGCATAGGCAGCCTGCCAGAGTACAAAATTGCTGATCCGGTAATCCCCACCCGTACGGATCATTAAATCAACTTCACTCTGATTTTGCATGCACAAATGTTCACTCAAGGCTTCTTCAGTGAACTGACTGCTGGTCATTTCGCCAGTTTCAACCTTTTCAGCTAACTTTTGCGCAGCTTGCAGTATGTCCCAACGACCGCCGTAATTGGCCGCCACATTCAATATCAATCCCGTATTGCTCGCAGTTTTCGCTTCTGCGGCACGAATTTGCTTTTGTAAACGCGCAGAAAAGCGACTGATATCGCCGATGATATTCAATTTGACCTGGTTTTTATCGAGTAACTTAATTTCCCGCTGCAATACGGTAAAAAACAGTTCCATCAATAAGCTGACTTCTTTATCGGGTCTACGCCAATTTTCGCTAGAAAACGCAAATAGCGTCAGCGATTGTATCCCTAACTGGCTGGCCGCGCTCACCGCACGTCTCACCGCTTTAACCCCAGCCTTATGCCCCATCACTCGTGGCTTGCCCTGGATTTGGGCCCAACGTCCATTACCATCCATAATAATCGCAACATGCTTAGGTAATGACTGTTTAACGAGTTCGGGTAATATCTCCGGTAAGCTTGTCTGAGCACAAGCATCCGCCTCAGTCGGCCTAGATTGCGGATCAAATTCCACTGTGGATGACATCTAATACAACCCTTTAAAATAGACAAACGCCGTGTAGTATACCCCTACACGGCGTAGCAACTCTAGCTTATAGCGCTTGAGATTAGACTTCCATCAACTCAATTTCTTTGGCCGCTAAAATCTCATCGACCTTCTTAATGTGAGCATCGGTGAACTTTTGTACTTCCTCTTCGAAGCGGCGAACATCATCTTCAGTGCATTCTTTGGCTTTTTCGAGTTTCTTCACATCAGAAATCGCATCGCGACGTACGTTACGAATCGCCACTCGACCACCTTCGGCCTCAGCACGTACTACTTTGATAAAGTCTTTACGACGCTCTTCCGTCAGTGCGGGTAATGGGATACGTAAGGTTGCACCCGCTGACATAGGGTTTAACCCTAAATCAGAGCTCATGATCGCTTTCTCAACCGCTTGGATTGCACTACGGTCAAATACGGTTACTGACAAAGTACGTGCATCTTCAACACCCACGTTCGCCACTTGGTTCAGTGGTGTCATAGTGCCATAGTAAGATACTTGGATTGAGTCCAGTAGGCTTGGGTGTGCACGACCAGTACGTACTTTAGCCATTTGGTTTTTGGTCGCGTCAACGCATTTACCCATGCGCTCTTGAGCATCTTTTTTAATATCTGCAATCACGTTAAATGTCCTTCTTGGTCATTGAATAACTTATTTCGCTTTGATCATTGTGCCTTCTTCTTCACCCATGACCACTCGGCGCAGGGCGCCAGGTTTATTCATGTTGAATACTAGGATTGGCATGTCATGGTCACGTGCCATAGTAAAGGCTGCTAAGTCCATTACTTTTAATTCTTTATCCAGTACTTCAGTGTACGTTAAGTCATCGTACTTCACTGCTTCTGGATTTTTCATCGGGTCGTCAGAATAAACGCCGTCAACTTTAGTGCCTTTTAGCACGACTTCTGCTTCGATTTCAATGCCGCGTAAGCAAGCAGCAGAATCGGTAGTGCAGAATGGATTACCAGTACCCGCAGCAAAAATCACCACACGGCCTGATTTTAATAAGCTGATCGCCTCAGCCCAATTGTAGTCGTCACACACCCCTTTTAATGGGATAGCCGACATCAGACGAGCATTAACATAGGCACGGTGCAGGGCATCACGCATGGCCAAGCCGTTCATAACCGTTGCCAGCATACCCATGTGATCGCCCACCACACGATTCATGCCCGCTTTTGCTAAGCCTTCACCGCGAAATAGATTACCACCACCAATGACCACACCCACCTGAATGCCTAACTCTACCAGCTCTTTGACTTCTTGAGCCATGCGATCTAACACTTTAGGATCGATGCCGAAGCCTTCGTCGCCCATCAGTGCTTCGCCACTTAATTTTAGAAGAATGCGTCTAAATGCAGGTTTTGGATTGGTGCTCATAATTTTTATATCCTGGTCATAACAAGACCGCAGCCATTGCTGCGGTCTTGGGGGTATTTAGCGTTGGCGATTAAGCCTTTTTAGAAGCAGCGATTTGAGCAGCAACTTCAGCTGCGAAATCTTCTTCTTTCTTCTCAATACCTTCACCCACTTCTAAACGAATGAAGTTAGTGACTTTCGCGCCTTTCTCTTTCAAGAATTCGCCAACAGTTTTCTTTGGTTCCATGATGTAAGCTTGACCAGTCAGAGAAATCTCACCAGTAAACTTCTTCATACGACCAACAACCATTTTCTCTGCGATTTCAGCAGGTTTGCCTTCATTCATAGAGATTTCGATTTGCAGAGCTTGTTCACGAGCGACTACGTCAGCTGGAACATCTTCTGGGTTAACGTATTCTGGCTTAGAAGCGGCAACGTGCATTGCGAGGTGCTTCAGAGTTTCGTCATCAGCATCACCAGTTACCACTACACCGATACGCTCACCGTGACGGTAAGAAGCTAATTTAGTGCCGTCGATGTACTCAACGCGACGAACGTTGATGTTTTCACCGATTTTAGCAACTAGCGCAACACGGGCTTCTTCGAATTGGGCTTTTAAGTCTTCTAAAGTCACTTTAGACGCTGCAGCAACGTCTAAAACAGCGTTAGCAAAACCTAAGAAGTTTGCATCTTTAGCAACGAAGTCAGTTTGGCAGTTTACTTCTAACAGTACTGCGAAACCTTCACCGTTTTTGATCAGGATAGTACCGTCAGCAGCGATGTTACCTGCTTTCTTAGCAGCTTTAGCAGCACCAGACTTACGCATGTTGTCAATTGCTAACTCCATGTCGCCGTTGGTTTCTTCTAACGCTTTTTTACAATCCATCATGCCTGCGCCAGTACGCTCGCGCAGTTCTTTAACTTGGGCAGCAGAAATTGCCATTGTTAAATCCTCTCTAAAAAATCGACTAATTTGCAGATATAAAACAGGGGCCGAATGGCCCCTGTTAACCAATCAAAATCTTGGTTAATAAGGGTGATGAAACTCATCCCGCCTTATTATTATTCGGCTTCTACGAAACCGTCTTGCTCAGCTTGAACAGCTAAATCTTGACCACGGCCAGCGTTAGCTGCTGCAGCAACAGAAGTAGTGTACAGGCGAATAGCACGCATCGCGTCGTCGTTACCAGGAACGATGTAGTTAACACCATCTGGCGCAGAGTTAGTATCAACAACTGCAACAACAGGGATACCCAGGTTGTTAGCTTCTTTAATAGCGATATGCTCGTGGTCAGCGCCGATAACGAATAATACGTCTGGCAGGCCGCCCATGTTCTTAATACCGCCTAAAGATTTTTCCAGCTTTTCAAGCTCACGAGTACGCATCAGCGCTTCTTTTTTGGTCAGCTTGTCGAAAGTACCATCTACTGATTGGCTTTCCAGTTCTTTCAGACGTTTGATTGACTGACGAACGGTTTTCCAGTTAGTCAGCATACCGCCTAACCAACGGTGATCAACATAGTACTGATCACAAGAAATAGCAGCTTCTTTGATCGCTTCGCCAGCAGCACGTTTAGTACCAACGAATAATACTTTACCTTTCTTTGAAGCAACGTTGCTGATGAAAGCCAGTGCTTCATTGAACATTGGCACAGTATGCTCAAGGTTGATGATGTGAACGCCGTTGCGAGCACCGAAAATGAATGGCTTCATTTTTGGGTTCCAGTAACGGGTTTGGTGACCGAAGTGGACACCGGCCTGGAGCATATCGCGCATTGAAACTGTAGTCATTTCTATTACCTTAAAATTTAGGGGGTTAGACCTCCACGTATCCCATGTCTTCGACCCCGCAGTTAACAGCTGAGGGCACCCCGAAGAATGTGTCGACACGTGTGTGATTTAGTATTTAGATAAATTGCCATGTATAATGGCCGCCATCTTTAGTTTTGCTATCGCCCAAAAGCAGATAAAGCTGAGCTTGGGTAATTCATCAAGACTTAAACATAACGGCGCGCTTTATACCATAAATAGCCCTAAAGCACAAATTTTTGCATTAGGTTGATCGCGCCAATAGACACCGAAGACACAAGAGAAAACGCAATGAGTATAGTCATTAAGACAGCAGAAGAAATCGAGAAAATGCGCGCGGCAGGTAAACTGGCTGCACAAGTATTAGAAATGATCGCCCCTTATGTTAAGGCGGGGGTCACCACTAATGAATTAAACGATATCTGCGCCAAATATACCGAAGAGCAAGGCGCGATTTCTGCCCCGCTCAACTACCATGGTTTTCCTAAGTCGATTTGTACTTCGTTAAACAACGTCATTTGCCACGGTATTCCGAGCGATCGCGTTCTCAAGGATGGCGATATTCTCAATATCGATATCACCGTCATTAAAGACGGTTACCACGGCGATACCTCTAAAATGTTCTTAATCGGTGAAGTCAGCCCTAAGGACAAACGTCTGTGCCGCATCGCTCAAGAAAGTCTCTATCTTGCAATCCGTAAAGTGCGTCCGGGATTAAAATTAGGTGAAATCGGCAATACTATTGAAAAATTCATCAAAGCCAGCAAAACAGGCCTTGAGAAATATTCCATCGTGCAAGATTATTGTGGCCACGGTATTGGCGCGGGTTTCCATGAAGAACCCCAAGTGATGCATTACCGTAATGGTGACAACACCATTTTACGCCCAGGTATGTGCTTTACCATTGAACCGATGATCAACGCGGGTCGACACACCACTGTGCTAGATCGCGATGATAATTGGACGGTGACCACTTCCGATGGTAAAAACTCAGCCCAGTGGGAACACACATTATTAGTGACCGAAACCGGTGTTGAAGTGCTGACGCTGCGCGATGAGGAAGATTTTCCGCGGATCATAAATCACTAATGACAATTGTTAAACTATCCACCAGGTCATATTGGAACTTGGTGGGTAGCAAATATTTTAACGCATCCAAACAAGGGACTCGATGAATACAGCGCTGCTAGCTAAACAATCATTAATCGAACAGAATCAAACGCTTTTAGCAAGGTTCAAGGCCAAAACCCCGATTGAAGAGCTAGTGACTCAGCGCTGTCAGTTTGTCGACTCCCTTATAAAACAGGCCTGGTTGCAACACGGCCTAGATCAATACCCCATCGCCCTGATTGCCGTTGGTGGCTATGGTCGCGGAGAGTTACATCCGCACTCTGATGTCGATTTGCTATTCCTCTTCGAGGGCGAGTTAGCTGCGGTAGCGGAAGCCGCGCTCAGCGAATTTATCGCCTTTTTGTGGGATGCTAGTCTTGAGATTGGTCATAGCGTCCGCACCCTTGATGATACATTACGCCTTGGGCGAGACGACATTACCATCGCCACTAATTTGCTTGAAGCGCGCTTACTTTCAGGGCCTGAAAGCCTGTTTGACCAGCTCTACGATGCCATTCGTCAAAGCGACTTTTGGACCTCAAGTCAGTTCTTTATCGCCAAGCGCGATGAACAAACGGCCCGCCATGCCAAGGCGAGTGCCTTCGATCTTGAGCCCAATATCAAAAGTTGCCCTGGTGGCCTTCGGGACATTCAAACCATCGCCTGGGTTGCCATGCGTCACTTTGGCGCCTCACGCCTAGAAGAACTGGTGCAATACGAATTTTTAGAACCCGCCGAATTAGAAGAGTTGCTCGAGTGTCAGCACTTTCTGTGGAAGTTGCGTTTTGCCCTGCACATGACTGTCGGGCGTGATGAAAACCGCCTGCTGTTCGATGTCCAGCGCCAAGTGGCTGAGTTGATGGGATACGAAGACGCGACCCAACTTGCTGTTGAGCAGATGATGAAACGTTACTATCGCACGGTGCGCCGCGTGATGGAACTCAACGAAATGCTGCTGCAACTGTTTAAGCGGGCAACTCTTGGTCAAACGAAAGCTTTAGAAATTCAAGCGATTGACAATAACTATCAGCGCCGTGGTGCCTTTATCGAGGCCCTAAGTGACGATTTATTCGACAGCGGTGAAGAAATTGTACGTTTGTTTGTCCATGTCGCGAAAAACTCTAATATTAAAGGCATTTATGCGCCTACCCTACGCTCACTGAGACGTGCTCGCCGAGCACAGCAGCAACCCTTGCAAGAAAATCCTCAGTGCCGCCAAGCCTTTATGGAGATCTTAAAACATCCACGCGGTATTGCAGCCTTATCGCTGATGCATAAACACGGGGTGCTGTCGGCCTATTTGCCCGCATGGCGCAATATCGAAGGCCAAATGCAGTTTGACCTGTTCCACGCCTATACGGTGGATGAACACACCCACAGATTGCTCCTCAATATCGAGCGCTTCTCGCAGCCAGAACAGAAAGAAGAGTTTCCTTTAGGCTCAGTGCTTATCAATCAGTTACCGAAAAAAGGTTTGTTAGTACTCGGCGCGATTTTCCACGATATCGCCAAGGGCCGCGGCGGCGATCACAGCAAGCTTGGCTCAAGCGATGCCCTCGCCTTCTGTAAACTTCATGGCTTGAACGACCACGATGGCCGCTTAGTCGCTTGGTTAGTTGAAAATCACTTAGTAATGTCGGTAACCGCCCAGCGCCGTGATATTTCCGACCCCGATGTGGTGGCCGACTTTGCCAGCAAGGTGCGCGATGCGGTGCATTTAAGTTATTTGTACTGTTTAACCGTGGCCGATATCTGCGCCACCAACGAAAAGACTTGGAATAACTGGAAAGGCTCACTGCTGCGCGACTTATATTTTTCAACCCAAAGGGTGCTCGCTCGCGGCAAAGAAAAACCCGTTGATATTCGGGCCCGAGTACGCGAATACCAAGCCAAGGCGAAAAAAGAACTACTGCGGCGCGGCATTAAAGAAAAAGATTTAGATACCCTTTGGCAACGCTTTAAGGCCGACTACTTTTTGCGCCACCAGCCCAATCAAGTCGCTTGGCATGCTGAAGCCATCCTCAAGCATAAGCAGTTGGATGAGCCCTTAGTGCTCGTTTCAAAACACACGACCCGCGGCGGCACAGAGCTGTTTGTTTATTGTCAGGACAGACCTAAGTTATTTGCTACCGTAATGGCGGTGCTTGATAATAAAAACATTAACGTCCACGATGCTAACATCATGACATCAAAGGACAATTATGCTCTAGACACCTTTGTTATCCTCGAGCAAGACGGCGAACCCGTCAGCCAACTCTCGCGCATACAAAGTATCCGTAAAGCCCTTGAAAAAGCGCTCGCCAGTGATAACCCCAAACTGCCACGCTTTAGAAAACTGTCGCGCAAGATGAAACCTTTTAATGTTCCTACTCAGGTGAGTTTCCTTGAGAGTAACCGTCATGGTACAAGTATGATGGAACTCATTGCCTTGGATACGCCGGGATTATTAGCTAAAGTGGGCGATATTTTTTATCGCTGCAACACGACGTTGCTCTCCGCCAAGATCACAACCATCGGCGAGCGAGCGGAAGACTTTTTTATTTTGCAAACCAATGATGGCTTGCAACTCAATGAAAACCAAGAGCATACGCTCAAGGAAGCCTTGATTAGCGCACTGAGCGCCATCAACACAGAGTCAACCAATTAACCACAACGGGAGAAGTAAATGGAGGCTTTACGCCAACGTATTGAGGCCGCTTTTGAAGCGCGTGCCGACATCACACCAAGCACTGTTGACGCTAGCGTGCGTAACGATGTGCAACATGTCATCAATATGCTCGACAAGGGTGAACTGCGCGTCGCTGAAAAAATCGACGGCCAATGGCATGTTCATCAATGGTTGAAAAAGGCGGTGTTACTGTCATTCCGTATTTTTGATAACGCAGTTATCGATGGCGCCGAAACCAAATATTTTGACAAAGTGCCGTTAAAGTTTGCCGAGTATGACGAGGCCCGCTTTAAAGCCGAAGCCATCCGCGTGGTGCCTTCAGCCACTGTTCGTAAAGGCTCTTTTATCGGTAAAAACACTGTGTTAATGCCCTCTTACGTCAACCTTGGCGCCTACGTTGACGAAGGCACTATGGTCGATACTTGGGCGACTGTGGGCTCATGCGCGCAAATTGGTAAAAACGTGCATTTATCGGGTGGTGTAGGCATTGGTGGGGTATTGGAGCCGCTGCAAGCTGGCCCGACTATTATCGAAGATAACTGCTTTATCGGCGCACGCTCTGAAATTGTCGAAGGCGTTGTGGTAGAAGAAGGCTCGGTGATATCCATGGGCGTTTATATCGGCCAAAGTACCCGTATTTATGACCGTGAAACGGGCGAAATCCACTATGGCCGCGTACCAGCTGGCTCTGTAGTCGTATCAGGTAACCTGCCCTCAGCATGTGGCAAATACAGCCTATACGCTGCGATTATCGTCAAGAAAGTGGATGCAAAAACCCGCGGCAAAGTGGGGATCAACGAACTGTTACGTATCGTCGATTAATCGTTTCGCTACATTGCGGGATAACAAAATGCCAAGCAGCCTGCTTGGCATTTTTTATCTACTGAGTTCCGTTAAATTAAACGCTCGACATCCTGGCGTAACTTATTCGCCATTGCTATTGCACGCCAGCCGATTACGCCTATTGCATGTTGCGCCTTATTCACAACCACCAAAAACTCAGAGTCAGACTCATTAAGTTGCTGCAGCGCATCTTCTGAAGTCGCTACATCACTAATTAAAGGAACAGAATGCTCCATGATTTGATGAGCTTTTTTACGCAAAAAAGCCCTATCCTGTTCTCGCTCGGCTGCACTGCCAATGAGGGGGCTGAGCCAGTAGTCCAATAATCTTTGGGTGATAACGCCAATGAGGTGATGTTCTTCATCCTGTACAACAGCCACCTTAGCATGGGCGTGAGCAAGTAGTCGTTTAATGTCGGCTAACTCATGGTCCAAAGTGACTGTCACTACCGGGTCTAGCGCGGCAGAACCGATATGATCGCTAATACTAATTTCACGGTTAATAAGTACCTCTAAACAGGTTTCAACTATATCAGGATCAAATAAGGTCCCTTTACCCGCCCGAAGCACTTCTGTCATCTTCGCCAATCCCAATGAAGGACGATAGGGTCGGTGTGATAGGATTGAATCAGCAACATCGGCAACGGCAATAATTTTAGCCTCATAAAGAATCGCTTTGTCCTTTAATCCCAAGGGATAACCCGATCCATCAAGCCGCTCATGATGCTGTAATATCATTTGTTTAATCGGCCAGGGAAATTCGACATCCTCAACAATTTCCGCTCCATGTTGTGGATGAGTTTGAATTAAGGCGTATTCTTCTTTGGATAATTTTGAAGGTTTAGTCAAAATCTGTGATGGTATTGCAAGCTTTCCTATGTCATGCACCAGTGCACCAATTTTTAGCCCCTCTAAACGCTGCGGCTCAAGCCCGAGCTTTTCACCTATAAGATAGCTTAATTGGGCCACCGACTTTTGATGCCCCGCGGTATAGGCATCCTTAAGCTCTAATGCCTCGGAAATGGCGCTGATAAGCTGAGTTAACGATTGGGATAATTGCTCCTTTTGCGCCTTAATAATTTTCGACTGCCGCGATACTGCCCGCAAACTGCGGGGAAGCTCAATCGAATGCCATAAAATACTCGCAAAAGTGAGCAATGAGCGGGCATCTTGACGACTGTAGGGGTCACTTCGCCCAACGACGCAAATAATTCCCATCAACCGATTTCGAAATAAAATGGGCACCGCTAAATAGCGTTCCTCAAGCAGTAATTTATCGAATACTCCCTGAGCATTCGCGGGCCTACCTAGGCTATTTTTAATGATGGGCTTAAAGTTTTGAGCGCATTCAAGCCAGACAAGACTTTCAGTTTCAGGAGCTTGAGTCTCTTCTTCGACAATTTCTGGCAGGTCAATCTTAGATTGAGGATATTGGGTTCTGGCCGCCAAGCTAAGCAATTTCGATTTTTCGTTATGTAAAAGAATAAACCCATACCGACTACTGCTGAGTGCGACAGATTTGGCTACCGCAACCCGGAAAACATCCTCAGGTGAAGACCTAATCACTTCTTCAATATGCTGCAACCAAACATCGCTCGCTTGGATTACACGGCGATAATCTACGTGCAATTCTTTAATTTTGGGATCTTTAAAATTTATCTCAGATAAGATCAAGTACCATCCATTTTCAGGAACTGCATGCAAAGCGAAATGCACATTTGCGCCATTATTGTCCTGTAACTGGAAGCCTATATAGCCACCGCTACGATGCTCAATATCTGCACATAAATCAGTATCAAAAGCACTGAATAACTGGCAAATAGGTTTATTAATGATTTGCGCTGCTGAGCGGTTACAGCGCTCATAAAAGGCTTGGCTCATTTTCTGAACACGAAACTCTTTATCGAGTTGTGCCCAAGACAAATGCAAACCATCGGGGAGATCCATCGTTCCGACAATTAGACCGCGATTTGTTGACATCCGACCTCCATCCTTGATTAAAAATAGGAATGTAGACTCAAAAACTCATTAGGACATAAACAAAGTAAAAATCCTATTAAACATAAGGATAGCAAAGCGAATATAAGCCGCAGACTAAAACTGAAACATAAGATCCCCATCACGGTACGCGCAGGAGTATGTTGGGGATACTCAAATCAAATTTTACACCCTAAAACACTATGGTTTTATTGCCGTAAACCACCACTTGCTCATTTAGCACTAATTGCAGCGCCTTGCTGAGAACACTTTTTTCAACATCTCGGCCCGCTTTGGCCATTTCGAGTGCGCTGTAACTATGATCAACGGGGATCACATCCTGTTTGATAATCGGCCCTTCATCGAGGCAGTTGTTCACAAAATGCGCCGTCGCACCGATAATTTTCACCCCACGTTCCCAGGCTTGGCGGTAAGGAGCTGCACCAATAAAGGCAGGTAAGAAAGAGTGATGGATATTGATGATACGGTTTGGATATTCAGCAACAAAATCCGGCGTCAGCACCCGCATATACTTGGCAAGCACCAGATAGTCTGGCGTGTATTGCGACACCGCGGCCAATAACGCCTGCTCATGTTGAATTCTGTCGAGTCCTTCGTGGCTGACGAGATGAAAAGGAATATCAAACTTTTCAACAAGTTCTCTAAGTACATCGTGGTTGCCCACTACGGCGGCAATCTCAACATTTAAACCGCCATAATACGCTTTCATCAAGAGGTCGCCGAGACAATGCGCTTCTTTAGTGACTAATATAACAATGCGTTTCTTACCCGCACTCACTAAGGTCATATGATTTGGAACGGGTAATACTTGACGCAGATCCTGCAATAATTGCTCGCTGTTAAAGTGCCCCTCAAGCTCAGTGCGCATAAAAAATCTTCCCTGCGCATTATCCACAAATTCACTGTTTTTGATGATGTTAAGCTGATGGTTAAAGCAAACACTGGTGATTTTGGCGATAAGCCCTTGGGCATCGGCGCAATCTGTCATCAGGATTTTACGTGCTAAGGCGGGTTGTGCGTTGGATACTACATGCTGTGACTGCAAAATCTGATCTCCTCTATGGTCCCTCACCTGAGTGTGCCATAGCCAATCCGCCGATACAGCATGAAAAGCTAACTTTTTGTGTTAAAAAGTGAATTTATTGTGAGTTAACTTTATTAAACACAATAAATCAGTGATTAATTTTAATAAGCTGCAATGCTAACGCCGTGTATCTAAATAACGCTGCAACACTTTACGCAGAGTTTCAGCCTTAGTGCCATAGACCACTTGCACACCTTTCCCCATCACAATCACTCCCTTTGCACCTAGCTGACTGAGTCGAACTTTATTAACTAACTCAGGGCTATGCACACTCAAACGTAATCGCGTTAAACAGGCATTGAGTTCAACGATGTTATCGCGACCACCTAATGCCGCAATAATTGCTCTTAAGCTCTCTTTGGAGCGATTGGCGTCATAGGATTCAAGCCGCCCTGGCGTTTTTAAATTAAATGCCAGAATACTTCCCCTAAACAAAATGTAATAAATCACCGCCGTAAGCGGCCCCAAGACTGCAAACCATCCCGTATTGCGGGACAGGGAAAATAGCAAAGTGAAGTCAACCAGTCCGTGGGAAAATACAATACTATGGTGAATATCAAGCATAATGCAGACAGAGTAAGCCAAGCCCGCCAGCATGACATGGATAAGAAACAAGATAGGCGCCACAAACATAAAGGCAAACTCAATTGGCTCAGTCACACCTGTTAACCAACTGGCTGCCGCTGCGGAAAGCATAATACCCGCCACACGATTTCGCTCCGAGGCATCAGCGCAGCGCCAAATGGCCAGCGCCGCTGCTGGTAATCCCCACATTTTAATCAGGTAGCCCCCCGCTAAATTCCCTGCTTGCGGATCACCCGCTAAATAACGCGCCACTTCACCGCGTACCACTTCGGCGTCCTGCAACTGATATTGGCCAACTTCTAAATAAAATGGTGCATTCCAAATATGATGTAGCCCTAAGGGAATGAGTAAACGCTCAAGCGCACCATAAACACCAAACGCAATTGCAGGCTTTTGGTAAACAGCCCAATCAGAGACTCGCTCAATCAATAAGGAGATTGATGGCCATACATGGGCGAGTACATAACCTAACCCCATAGCCAACGGAATGATCAATAAAGAGGCGCTACGCCGCCCTTCGAAAAAGGAAAAAATCGCTGGCAGGCGAATATATTGGCTCCAACGCACAGCAAAGCAAGTCACGCCGCCAATCAGCATGCCGCCAGCAATCCCAGTATCTAAGGTATCCATGCCAAGAACTGACTGAGTTGGCAATTGGTATAGGTCAGCTAAAGCAGCCAAGGTTGCTGTCAACACGCCATAGCCAAACACCGCGGTAAATGCAGCAATCCCTTGATCTCGACAAAAACCAATCGCCACTGCCACCGCAAACAAAATCGGCATAATCGCGAAGATCAGCTTACCCACAGCCAGCATTAATACATTAAGTACTTCAGGCATAAAGGGGATTGGGCTTACCGTCAACCCCAGCATAACCCCAGCCGCGGGTAAAATGGCAATAGGGATTAACAGCGCTTGGCTTAAGCGCTGAGCAAATTTAAACCACTGCTGAGTGACCAAATGGCCTAAGCGGCGCGCTCGGATTTGACGATTTGGTTCCAGCTTTGCAGCCATTTTATCGCTTCGACCTCAGGTTCCATGGTTTCACAGGCGTCAATATCGAGACGCTCCACAACGGCTTTTGCGCCTAATTCACTCAGCAATGCATCCACTGACTTGCCTGCACCACAAAAGGTATCGTAACTTGAATCTCCCAGCGCAATAACACTGTATTTCAGCTCTGGCAAATAGGGAGCTGTTGTTTGGAGATGATAAAACCAAGGCTGGATATCATCGGGTAAATCCCCCTGCCCGGTGGTTGAGGTGACAACCACTAACAGCTCATCCTGTGGTGGTGTAAATTGGCTAATTTCATTCGGTTGCCACAATCTGGCTTCATAACCAAGTTCTGTCAGCGCTTTTTCTAAGGTTTCGGCGGTAAATTGTGCGCTACCATACACAGTGCCAAAGATCAGATTAACTTTTTTCATGATATACTCCGTCCCACATGCGTAAACGCAACTCAGCTGAAGTTACTTTATTGTTATGCTTTAGGGCAAGCAACAAGGTAAAATTTTATAAATTAAATCAAGTTATTGAGCATGAGGAACTAAACTGATGCGACAGAGCAATAGGCAAAAACACCTCAAGCACCAACATAAAAGCACTCAAATTAGACGTAAACATTACTTTCATGCCGCCCAGCAAAACCTGCAAACGCCACTTAAGCCCACCACGGGATTTTCAAGCTTAGTCACCTTAATGCAACAACTAAAGCTAGCGAGTCGTTAAGCTGTTAACATCAGGGCCAACAGCAAGTAAACAGGCCACACGATCTTAGTCACGCAAATAAACACGTGGCGACCTAATACATTTCAGCTTAACCCGCAATCAATATGCTGGGTGTGGAAGATAATGCGCTATCATCCCAACCTAGGCGAGCAAAAACGGTTTCCCATTCTGGCTCAAGCTCTGTTTCAATGCTTAAGCGCTCATGGGTTATCGGGTGAGTGAAGGTTAATTTTTTCGCAATCAACCATAGTCGATTGATGTCAAAATGGGTTCTAAAAAATGCATTTTGCTTACCATCACCATGGGTGGTATCACCAATAATCGGATGACGTAAGTGCGCCATATGGCGTCTTAGTTGATGCTTGCGCCCCGTTTTAGGACTCAGTTTAACTAAAGCAAATCGACTCGTTGCATAACGTCCTGACGGATAGGGGATTTCAGCATTGAGTAGCGGTTCATATTGAGTCACCGCTTCTTGGGCTGCTTTATCTTGATTTGAGAACTTATCCGCCACTTCATCCAATTCAACCTTGAGCGCATAATCCAATACACCACTCTCGTGCATATTGCCACGCACCAACGCTAGGTACTGTTTTTCGATACTATGGTCGGCAAATTGTTCGCAAAGCGCGTTAGCCACTTCACTATTTTTGGCAAATAACAACACGCCAGAGGTCGGTCTATCTAAACGATGTACCGGAAACACATGACACCCCACCAGATCGCGTGTTAATTGCATCGCAAAAAAACGTTCACGGCGTGCCAAATAACTGCGATGTACCAGCAATCCCGCAGGTTTGTGGATAGCAACGAGATGATCGTCTTGATATAAAATGTGCAGTTCAGGCGCGGCTTCTACATCATCACTATCGGTATTCAATTGCTTACTCTCTGGCATATCTAACCAGATATCATCTTGGTTCATTTAACAATATATCCAATTCATTTAAGACACCGATTAAGGGTGCTAATGTCGCCTGCTCAGACCACACATGTTCAGCCATAGGCGCAATGGCAATTTGGCTAGGCAAGGGTTGTCCAGCATCGATCAATGCTTGCATTCGCGGGATAAAGATAAACTGCAGCCATTGTTCAAACGACATAAGATCGCAGGCAAACGGCGCAGTACTGGCCATCGCTTTATCACTTGGCGCATTGGCCGACCAAAGTCCAACACGTTGGAGCTCGTGAATAATTTGGGCTAATTTTATTTGAGTTTGGCTGTAAAGCATCAATGTAACGTCCTTTAGCTCGCGGTCAATAGAAGATAACACTCAGCGACAGGGGGCGATAAAAGTGTGGCAATCATACCATCGTGAACAACTTCCCCCTATAATGTCGCCAATTTATTGAGCCTTTTTGATTGATATAGCAGCCAAATGACTGAAATTACTACGCTTAGCCAATTTTTAACGACAGCCAAAACCCAATTCCAAGTCTATGAACTGGGTCGAAGGGTACAGCACATCGATATGTTGGCCTTCCATCAAATCGAATCTCTAGCCACACCTTATCCCTACCCTATTCAAGGCCATGCACAGTTTGCCATTGTTTTTTGGAATGAAAGCCAGCAGCATTTTATTTGGTTCCTCAAGCTTCCTTTAGATGAGCAAGGTCTACTCTCGCCTGCACCCCGTTCACAATTTATTGAAATGGTGCTCACGGCACTGGGACAAGATCCAACTCAGCCATTAACCGATGAACAGCAGGATCGCCTCGCCAATAATCCATTTAGTTTTAAACCTAGCCAAGAGAAACTAGCGTTATTCAACGCCTTAGTGCGTAAGCAATTAGGGTTAAAGGCATCAATCCAATATGAATTTGCCATGCAATACTTATCAGGCCAAATTGCTCCGAGTGAATGGCAACATATTGGCCTGCAAGGTTTGAGTGATGTTTGTGTCCGTCTCAATGAATTAGATCATGAGCAACATATCCTTGCCAGTTTTGACCATGCCGCCATTGAAGTGCAAATCGCTCTATGCCAGTGCCTCGAACATCTACAGTTGACTGAGGCTATTGCGGAGAAGATCTTTAGTAAGTTCATCAAGGCACCTAATGAGTACCAATCCTATTACATGCGAGCATTAGCATCACAGTCTGAATTAAGCCAACAAGCCTTAGCCCACTTACAGCATACAGACCAGCTTGATGCAAACGCCCTCATCAGTATTGCAGGTCGAAATTGGTCGATACTAAAGCAAGAGCTGAGTCGCAGTATTTACTTAGAAGCACTTGCACTTCAGCCGCAAGCCTTTTTTAATCAGGTCTTTGCTGATATTGTGGCTATTCCTAATTTACGCAATCACTTACTGCGTGAATTACGAAATCCCAATCGTAGTGTTCAACTATCACAAGCCATTGGTGGCTTGTTTAAGGCTGCAAGTAAATGATGTCAGATCTTCTGTTAATTATTGCGCTGATTGTCGTTGCCGCTTTCTTTTGGCAACTTCGTCAAATGGCAGAATTAAGCCGTATTTTTGCTGAAAAAGAATGCTGTAGACAAAAAGTACAACTATTGGCGATCGCAATGGAAACCGCTCGTCCTAGCCTTGGCGGCACTACCGGGATCTGTTGGAAGGCAAAGTATCTGTTCGAGTTCAGCACAGATGGTATAAATCAATATCGTGGCCATATATGGATGCTAGGTAAAAAAATTCAAAAGATTGAATGGCCTATATTCCCAGAACCCGAATGGCAAGAAGCACCGACGACGAAAGGTAAATTTGGTGGCTGTGGGAGCCAAAGTAGTTGTAGCTCGGGCAAGTGTCATTAAGTCACTGCCGTTGACCTTTGAGCTGAATTGATAACGCCAAGCCGTATTGATAACACTCAGCCATAGCGCGGCTCAACATCTGCATCATCTGTATGAATACCAAAAAGAAAGGGCGTGATCCTAAGATCACGCCCTTCTGTTCTTTGTTAAGCTATCCCGCTATTTTCGTGCTCCCTGCACCATCCATGCGTCAACTTGCATCCTGCATCATCCCTGTTCAATCCTTGATATCTCCCTGTACTCAAGTACATCCCTATTTCTTGGCGTTCCTTTTACCAAGCTTGCTCTTTCCTGAGCGGTTCCAGCATCATCCATGAAATAGGTTAAGTTGCCTCCTTTCTGCTGCACTCCTTGTGCCATCGCAATCCTGTGCAACTAGGCTATCTATCCGTGATAGTCTATCCTTCCGTGGTTCGTAACGCTTTCATCCTGAAAGTCTTTCCTTACCATTCCGTGAGTGTTAATCCATTAAACACTGTCCGGCCATCCTGACCGCTAACATCCTGTTGTCTCTCGCTCCCTCTGCAAATGAATCTTAGGATAGTCATGATGAAATTTGCGCTAGTTAAAATAAAAAGATAAACCGCAATAATAACGACATAATTAAAAGCAAAAGCTAACACACTGATTAAACTATATTTGATGGAATATGACGGTTTTTATCAGTCAAAAAACTTACAAATTACTTACATACTTGTGAGACATATCTCACAAAGAAACTGGCAATTTTAATCCTCTCAACTAATTTAGTTTGCTTGCCAAGAAAGACTCAGAACCAACCAAGCTGTAAATCGCCGCATAAAGGAGCAATAATCGACAATCTCTTTTATCCCACTACCGTTAAAATTATAAAAATGGACATTTTGACACAGAATTATGAACAGCCTCTAAGCGACGCCAAGTTCCATATACTTTGGTTAGTATCAACCTCTAGAACCAAGCAACTCAAAAGTATCATTGCGCATTGTTATCAATGTATAAGCGGGTTGATATTACAATCTTGATAAGCTGTGAACTGGGTGATTGGACGGATTTGCAATTCAATATTTATAAGATGCCTAGATACAAGCTGCAGCTTCAAAAGACAAAAAAGAAAAGGGCGTACTGTGTACGCCCCATTTATTCTCTGTAAGCCATCCTGCTTATTTGTGCTCCCTGCACCATCCATGCGTTTACGTGCATCCTACAGCATCCCTGTATCCCTAATCCTCCCTGTGTTATGGCTTAACCATAACACTCAATCCTTTGACCCGGAAATCCTATTCCGGCACCAGTCACATCCTATGACTCATTCCATAATGCATCCTGCTCAATGCCTTCCATAGACGAGTACAAGCTGTTCACCCTTATACTTATCCCTTAACTCGATACATCCTGCACCGAGTACATGCTTAATCCTTAAGCTTGTCCTTTATCATCCTGAAACCTGTCGTCCTAACAAGTATTATATCCTGTATCATCCTTGACAAAGCTATCCTGCTTTTCCTTAGCCTATCCTTGGTTTATGACAGTTTTCCTACCGCCAGAGGTTCAAATCCAAGAACCTAAATTAGTTGCTTCTTGCGTCCGTTTCGCCCGTATTGCAATCCGTGCTATCCATGTGTTTTGGCGACAAATAAATTCTACGTGAATTCTGTCTTTGTTGTTCCCCCATAAGAACAACAACCCGGGAAAATCTCATTCAACCAGCAAAGTGGAATTTATAACAAATTGAAATTAAATAACTTTTAAAACTACAGATTATAAAACAATCAAAAAGAAAACATATTGTCTTACAGGCTTTGTAAGCGATCTCTCACACGCTTGTCAGCTTCTTACCGGAATATCAGATTCAATACTTTACTTTTCCCAAAAGAATTTGGACAAACATCACCCAATCCCCCATCAAGCTGTACAAAGGATATTGAAAGGTCGCAGGTCGATTACGCTCAAAGACAAAATGACCAACCCAAGCAAATCCATATCCCACAAGCGGGATCAGCATCAACAACCACCATGCGGCAGTGATAAATGCAGCCCCTAATAAAAACAATACCAGAATACTTCCAATAAAATGTAGCCGCCGACAACGACTGTCTTGATGCTGGGAGAGATAGAAAGGATAAAACTCAGCGAAAGAGCGATAACGTTTATTCATCTTGTTGGCCTGTATAAAAAAGTAATTGCCCAGCCACACCACCAATAGTCAATTCACCCAAGAAAACAAAATCATGTTGTTTAAATAAATGCATATGAGCTTCCTGCGAGGTGAATACCCCAATACCTTCAAGATTTGGCTGCTCATCGCACCAACTCACTACCGCTTGAACAAGTTGATGGCCCAGCCCTTTACCTTGCTCGTTTGGCGCTAAGGCAATAAATTGCAAAATCCCACAACGCTGGCTGGGTAACAGTTCCAAAATAATCGATTCCTTTTTCATCATAGCTTGGGTCGATTGCCACCCCGTACCCAGCAACATTTTGAGCCGCCAGTGCCAATAGCGACCTTCTCCGAGTGGCACTTCTTGGGTGACAACGCAAGCAACCCCCACTAAATGAGCACCATCGAAGAGTCCGATTAAGGCCTGCTTTTGTTGCCATAGAGTATTGAGTTCTTCGCGAATTGCGGCGCGTAATTTTTGTTCGTAGGCAAATTTATCCGCGGTGGATAACGCATTAATGAAAAAGGGATCATCATGATACGCATTGTAGATAATTGAAGCGGCCAAGCGTAAATCTTCTGCGGTGAGATAAACGGCACGATACTCATCCAAGGTTTTATTGTCCATTGTTAGAATTCCTTGATTTAGATCACACTCTTATGAGTCTTTATCAATGTATCAAGGAAACAAAAAAGTGCAAATTTTAATCATCGATTGCATTTCCTAAAGAGATGCATAACCTAGATAAAAAGCTAACCAAGGGAGAGATCGAATGGATACTACGCCAATTGATTTAAGCCATCTATTTGAACAACTGGGATTAGAGAGCCAACCCAATGCTATTGCGCAATTTATTGCGACTCACAAGCTGGCAGCACAAATACACTTAACTGAAGCGCCTTTTTGGACACAAGCGCAAAAGAGTTTTCTCACCGAAGCGTTAGAGGCTGATGCACAATGGACCGAACTGATTGAGCAGCTTGATGCTCAGTTAAGAAAGCCCTAATTTTTTAGGGCTTTCAAGTATATTTTGGGGCAGTTGGGGTTAAATCTTTTGATACGCAGTGTCGCCCCAACCGACTAAAACATGGTTACTCAACACTACAGGCGTACATTCATCCTTAGTGGTTTTACCATCGCTATGGGAGTGCTGAGTGCGATAAAAGAGGACCAACACTTCTTTGTCTGCTTGTCCTGCGCTTTGTTGTAAATAGGACTCGCTAAAGTCTGCTGCTCCCATTAGCGTCATCACTTGGTCTTTGCTCATGCCAAGGCTGAGCTTAGTCAGATTAGTGCGGTTTTTATCCTGTGTTTTTTCCCAAGATTCGCTGCTATCCCACTTAGATTCACCATCGCCGACATTGACCACACAACCGCTAAGACCTAAGCTTGCTAACCCTAAAAACGTGACCGCGATGAGTTTGCGATTAATATTTGCGTTCATATTATGACTTCCTGTGTACTTGTTATAAAAATTGTTAAAAAGCAAAATCAATGCCAAACAGCAATACATTGATTTATAATAACTAAAATAACCACATCACAGTAAGTTAGTGAAAAACACGATATACATTAAGGAATTTCACTTATTATGAGTCCCATTGACCAAGTGTTAGCAGCAGCCTGCGCACTCGAAGCCAGCGGTAAAACACCAAGCCTTGCCCTGATAAAAAGCCGTGTCGGTAACAAAATCCCTATGCCAATATTAATCCAAGGATTACAGCAATTTAAATCGGTACCTAAAGCCGAGCGGGAACGTTTAGCGGCCCAATCACAGCCCGTGGTTGAAGAAACACATACAGCCGAAGCTTCGCCACTCACAGTCGCCACATTGGCGCAACAGTTAGCCCAGTTGCAACAAGGCATTGAACAGGCCCTCGCGTTAAAAAACAACGAGATCATGCAACTCAGAAATGAACTTATCGAGCTGAAACAACGTGTCAGTCAACTCGAATCCCAAGGAAAATCCGCTTAATGTTTGTCACCGAATTGCGCTTTGAATGCTTTGCCGATACAACCATCAGTGCGGCAGAACGTGCCATCAATCAATTACTCGAAGCCTATCGCGCTAATGGTCAAATCCTCGGCCGCGAATTTGCCGTAGCCTTTAATGAGGGCGAATTTCGAGTACGTCTACTCACGCCGGAAAAAAACAGTTTGGCCCATCGTTACCACAGCCCTTGGGTGAAAAAAGCGCTGGCGGAATTAACCGAGGCTAAACTACTGGCGCCACGTGAAAAGTTTATCGGTCAGGATATTAATTCTGAGGTCAGTAACACTGAGCCGCCCAGCTGGCAGCTGCTCTACACTAGCTATGTGCATATGTGTTCCCCCCTGCGTAGTGGTGATAACTTATTGCCTATTCCGCTGTATCAAATCCCTGCGACCTTTAATGGCGATCATAAGCGAGTTATCCGCTGGCAAACCGAGTGGCAAGCCTGTGATGAGTTACAAATGGCGGCCGCCACTAAGGCAGAGTTTGCAGCGCTAGAAGAAATATCGAGCCCAAACAGTGATTTATTTAGACGAGGTTGGGACTTACGTGGCCGAATCGAATACCTTACTAAAATTCCCACTTACTATTATTTGTATCGCGTCGGAGGGCAGGATCTGCAATCTGAGCTGGCACGCCCCTGCCCGCGTTGTGGCAGTCACACCTGGAAGCTCGATGAGCCATTATTGGATATGTTTCACTTTCGCTGCGAACCTTGCCGCATAGTGTCTAACTTGTCTTGGGATCATCAATAGCCTTGCCTTATTGAAGCGTAAACTCGACAGGCTAGATATGCATGTCGAGTTTACTATCTTTAGGCCTTGCTGCATTTCAACGCGCTTAACGCTTACCAATCAGGTTGTGCCACATTCGTTTAAAGCTGGCAAAAATCCCAGGATGCTCGAGCGCTGGCATAGGCAATTCTTCATGTTTCACGGGCGGCGCGATACGTGGCGATAACGCCTCAATAAACGCCGCTAAACTGGGCGCCAATTGGGTAGAGGGAAGCTCGCCGGGGATTTCCACCCATACACTACCATCGGCATTATCCACCGTTAGCATCTTATCGCCCTCATCAAGCAAACCAATAAACCAGGTGGGCGGTTGCTTAAGTTTTTGCTTCATCATTAAGTGACCGATGATATTTTGCTGCAACGCGTCAAAATCCGCCTCGTTCCATACCTGTAGTAATTCTCCTGTGCCCCATGGTGAATCAAATAGCACGGGCGCCGCAAAATACTCACCATAGAAGTAATTGATATCAGACCATAATTTAAGTTCAAGTGCATGCTCAACATTCGCAAAGCTGCCTACTGGTTCACGTTTAATAGGTAACCAGCTCACCGCCTCATCGGATGATTCATCAAACTCTCCTTGAATGCACAAAGATGGCTCACCTCGCGGGTAATATCGCGGTAATTCGCCTAAAGTTGATAGGTAAGACTGATGATAGTTTTGCAAAAATTTATCGAGAGCAAGCAGACAAGACACTTAAGCACAATCCAATTTCGGGTATAATGTGCGCCTATTTTGACATGGAAACAGTATTGATGACACAGAATCACGATCCCTATAGTGATGCAAAAGAACTTGCGAGCTTAACTTTAGGTAAAGCTACTGATTACCAAGCCGAGTATGATGCATCGCTGCTGCAAGGGGTTCCTCGCTCACTTAACCGTAACGCTATCAACCTGACTGCGGAGAGTTTACCTTTCCACGGAGCCGATATCTGGACGGCCTATGAGCTGTCTTGGCTAAATGCAAAGGGTAAACCTATGGTGGCTATCGCCGACATTCAGCTAAGTCATGCAAGCCAAAATCTGATCGAGTCAAAATCCTTCAAACTGTATTTAAACAGTTTTAATCAAACCAAATTCGACAATCTCGATGCGGTGCAAAAAACCTTAGTTAAAGATCTAAGTGAATGTGCCCAAGGCGATGTTAACGTTAAGATTATTGAGCCTAAAAGTTTTGGAATTCAACGTGTCGTCGAACTGCCAGGCACTTGCATTGACGATCTGGATATTGAAGTCAGTGATTATGATTTTAATCCTGATTATCTTGAAAACAGCACAGATGAAAAACAGATTGTCGCTGAGACACTCAATTCTAATCTATTGAAATCAAACTGCTTAATTACCTCTCAACCCGATTGGGGCAGTGTGATGATCCGTTATCAAGGGCCAAAAATCGATCGCGAAAAATTACTGCGCTATTTGATTTCGTTCCGCCAACATAATGAGTTTCACGAACAATGTGTCGAGCGAATTTTTGTCGACCTAAAACATTACTGTCACTGTGCTAAGTTAACTGTATACGCCCGCTACACCCGTCGTGGCGGCTTAGACATTAACCCCTACCGCAGTGACTTTGAGCATCCGGGTGAAAGCCACAGGTTAGCCAGACAGTAATAGATACCTTCTTACAACAATAAGATAAACACGCAAAAAGCGCTGATTCACTCGCTACGAGCCTGAACCAGCGCTTTTTCATTTGTTGTCATGGTACTGGCACTGAGTAATAAACGTCGTAACCATTGATGGCTCGGGTTTTGGGTATATTTACTGCTCCACACCATATATAAATCAATTGGTCTTGTTTTTAGTGGCATAGGTAGTATTTGTAGGCCAAACATTTCAGCGTATTGACTGGCATAACGTAAAGGGGCGATACCTATCGCCTCACTTTTACCTACGGTTGCAAACATACTTAATAGAGAGGACTGTTCACTGTACATCCTGCGCCTTGGTAACACGCCTTCAGTAAACAAATCCCCCGCCGTCAAATTAAAACGCCGCAAATTTAAAAATACGTGTTTTTCCTCAAAATACTGTTGATGAGTAATGGCTCCATGAATACGAGGATGCTGCTTACTGGCAATACAGACTAAACTTTCAGTAAAGAGTAATTTGCTTGAGAGCAAAGTTTGCTGCGCGGGTTTAATATCGATCGCCACCGCAACCCGCTCAAGCAAGATATCGCGATATAACTCAGCCTCCTGTGGCGGCGACTCACGAAAAATCACTTCGATATCCGCATCCAACAATAAAGCTTGCACACCTGCTTGCAGCGTTTCAATAACCGACTCATTGGCATATACATAAAAGCGCCGCTGGCTTGAGCGGGGATCAAAATGCTCAAACCCAAGTAATACGGTTTCGATATCGGCCATGGGTTGCTCAAACTTGCGATACATCTCTCGAGCTACTGCGGTTGGTTCAATTCCACGCCCAACCCGAGTAAACAGCGACTCTCCGACCCATGCTCTCAATCGGCCAATGGCATTACTCACGGAAGATTGGGTTAAATCTAACTCCTGCGCCGCTTGGGTAAACGAACGTGTACGATAAACCACCATAAAAACACGTAATAAGTTTAAATCTAACGGCTTTTGTGTCGGCATAAGGAAAAAACTCATTCACAAGATAAATATTACAACCCAAGCTAACTCGAGTTATCTAAATATACAAGCTGGCTATACTCAAACCATCAACGACACAATCCCACTTATTGGTAGGTAAAATGATGCAAAAATCTTTGATGACAATCAGTATTCTCGCCAGCTTCTCCTTAAGCGCAGTCGCCGCTGAACACGAGCATGAGCACATCAGCCTGCACTATCAAGGCAAGCCTGCTACCAAACAAACCATAGAGGTAAACAAGGCCACAGCAGCCACCCTTAACTTTGCCGATAAAAAAGCCTTTGAAGCGTTTTCGAAGAATCTTATCGCCGAACTCGATGAACCTACGGCAGCGATTTTACGGGCCGATTTCAGCTTTATTGGCGATAAAACTCCTGACACAGTTAACCCGTCACTGTATCGTCAAGCCCAGCTGAATATGGTGTCTAACGGCTTATACAAGGTCACCGACGGCATCTATCAAGTGCGCGGCACCGACTTAGCCAACTTAACCCTTATCCGCGGTAAAACAGGCTGGATCCTGTATGACGTGCTACTCACCAAAGAATCGGCAAAGTTGTCATTGGAATTTGCGCTTAAACATTTACCTGAGGGCAATGATTTACCTGTGGTCGCGATGATTTATTCCCACAGCCATGGAGATCATTTTGGCGGTTCCCGCGCCATTAAAGACATGTTTCCAAACGTCAAAGTCTATGGCTCCCATAACATCACCAAAGAAATTGTTGACGAAAACGTCCTCGCAGGAAATGCCATGAGCCGCCGCGCCGCCTATCAATACGGCGCCACATTAGAGCGAAACGAACAAGGCATTGTCGATGCCGCACTTGCCAAAGGCTTATCCAAAGGCGAAGTCACCTATGTAAAACCCGATATCACCCTTAACAGCAAAGATAAATGGGAAACGCTGACTATCGATGGTATCGAAATGGTGTTTATGGATGCCTCGGGCACAGAAGCTGCGTCGGAAATGGCCACCTATATTCCCTCAATGAAGGCCCTATGGACGGCTGAACTCACCTACCATGGCATGCACAACATTTACACCTTACGTGGGGCAAAAGTACGGGATGCCATCAAATGGTCTAAAGATATCAATGCATTGCTAACACGCTTTGGTGATGATGCGCAGGTACTGTTTGAAGCCCACTCCGCGCCCGTGTTTGGTAATACGGATGTCAACGCCTACTTAAGAATGCAAAGGGATAACTATGGCCTAGTCCATAATCAAACCCTGCGTTTAGCCAATAATGGTGTGGGTATTCAAGATATTGGCGATGCGATTCAAACCACAATCCCCAAAGCCGTGCGCGATACTTGGTACACCAATGGTTATCACGGCACTTATAGCCACAATGCTAAAGCCGTGTACAACATGTATTTAGGCTATTTTGATATGAATCCGGCCAACTTAAACCCATTACCCACAAAGGACGAATCCGCCAAATTTGTTGAGTATATGGGCGGCGCTAACGCCGTGCTTAAACATGCCAAAACCGACTATGCCCAAGGCGAATACCGTTTTGTAGCCACCGCACTCAATAAAGTCGTGATGGCAGAACCTAATAACACAGAAGCCAGACAATTACTTGCCGATACCTATGAACAACTGGGTTATCAAGCCGAAGGCGCTGGCTGGCGCAATATTTATCTGACGGGTGCCCAAGAGTTACGCGCAGGAGTCCAGCCCGGTGCACCTAAATCAGCCTCAGCTGATATTTTAGGTGAAATGGATATCTCAACCCTGTTTGACTTTCTCGCCGTCAAAGTCGATAGCATCAAGGCCGCAGAGCTTGGGCTGTTAAGGCTTAATGTGATTAATCCTGACACTAAAGAAACGCTCTATGTAGAGCTAAGCAATGGTAATTTAAGCAATATTCAAGTTGATAAACCGATGGAGGCTGATACTAATCTTTATATTGATAAGCGTTATATTACCGGTATTTTACTCGGTAAAACGACCCTTAAAGACTTGCTGGCTAACGGCAGTGCCAAACTGGAAGGCGATAAAACCGCTTTCGGTAAAATTATGTCTACCTTAGTCCAGTTCGATGCCAACTTTGAAATTGTCCCACTACCACCGAGTACCAAGTAGATAATTCAACGCCCTGAATATTCAGGGCGTTTTTATAGGATGAGGATGTGAAATTCACACAAGATTAGTTTGTAGAAGTCGTTGCAGGAGGAGTGGCTTTACACTCCAGTAATAACTGCTGAAAATGCGCGCCTAAATCCTGCTGAGCAAATTGCTCACTGGCGAGGGCCATTTGCTTAAGGCTTTGTATGGCTTGCTCGACGCCCTGCTGTTCGATCAAACTTTTAGCATAGGCCGCCGCATCCGCGCCCTTTTGCAGCAAGCTTGCCACTTGATCAAAACTCACCTCTTGTTCCATTAGCTTCTGTAGGTCGCCGAGTAATTCTGTCACCTTGGCCGACTCCACTAAGGCGCCTTCGACATTCACTAACTTACCTAAGGGATCTTGCGTCAGTTTCTCTGTCACGCAGGCCGACACTGTGCCCGCCGCCGCACTTTGAGCCACAACATCGAGTCCGCGGCTACGAATTTGCTCAACTACTTGCTGCAGTTGCGGATCTTGAGCAAGCCATGCCTGCTCTAATTGCTGTTTTTCATCGCCACCAAAGTAGCCACAGCCACCGAGCAGCAGCAAAGTGCTAGTCGACAAAAGGCATTTGAATTTCATCATTAACAACCTTATCAGTGAGTTCTCTTACATGACTATAGCGAGCGAGGTTTAATCTAAAATGAATAATCAAGGAAGGAATAACAAACTCAGCTAAAAGAACCGTAATCTAAATTCAAAGTGACTCATTGCAAGCAAAAGCCTTATCCGCTACTGAGTACATTTGACGACTGAGCATGCCGCCAGTAATCCGGTGATACTGGTTAGCTGCATGGAAATCGCCACATTCCCCAAGCTATGACTATGCATTAAGATCAAACCAAAACGATATTCATCATTGAGCCGACCAAAGTAACCCTGCCAATGCTGTACACCAGAGGTTGTGGCATCGAGTGCTGATCCAGGTTCAATTAGCAGCTTAATATTGGAATAAAGCTGAATATGTGAGGGGAGTTGAAGATAAGAGCGGTGCTTAGCTTGGCTTGGTGAAGCAACGTTCTGCCACTGATTAAGCTCAACCCAGTTACGGGGTTCGGCGGCTTGCAGCGCGCCATCATCAACCGCCAGCAAACTGTTTGGTGCTAAGTCAAAGGCAAAGGATTTCAGTGACTGTGCAAGGCCCAAACCCGTAGCCTTGATGTAGGATTCCTTTAGCGCCCAAAGATCAAAAAAGCGCTGCCGCTGCGCATCTTCACCTTCAAGGGCTAATAAGCCTTCGGCTTCAATCGGGGAAAAATAATGATTAAGGATCGGGTAAATATTAGTGCTGGCGCGGGAGCGCTCGATATCCACTCCCAAGCCTAGACGGGGCTTCGCTGTTATAACGGCTGCGTCCGTATCATCATCTTGCGCTAAGGCAATCAATAACCAGTCGCCACTGTGGCTTAAGTTAAACTCCATGCCAGTACACAGAAACTGCTCATGGCTGAGGCCGGGTTTGCCCTTTTCACCGTATTCAAAACACCAGTCCTGCGGCGCAATCAGTCGTTGGGAGGAGTAAGGTGAGGCTCCACCACGAGATTGCAGTCCTTGGGATAAGACGCAGCGCAGCGCCGCTCGCACCAATAAGCCATTCATTTGTGCCTTGGGTGCCCGGTAACGCGCCACTTTAGCGCGCTCGTCCTCACTCAAGAGCGCCATACAGGCACTCGTGCTAGCCGCATCCATTTCGGTTAATGGTATAAAAAAAAGCTCAATATTCATTAATTTATCCCAACAACACCTGAGTTTAACGGCAGCCCTATTCTACTCAGTTCTGCTCGGCTGACGAACAATATCTGAACCTTACCAATAACCAACTGAATTTTAAAAACTATTTTTGATGAAATTGCATTTAGCTGCTTTGTTCGAAAACAATTTGATCATTAAAAAACCATTTCAAGTCCCATATGATTGTATCGAGCAAAAACCTAGGGTAATCTGCATCACCACTGTGTACTGTAAAACACCCAAAAACACGGGTTTTAAGCCTCTTTTAAGCATGAGTGTTGACTCAGTTAAAATGGCAATATCATGCAGTCCCGATAGATTATGTGGGTGAAAATAATAATGATGGGACCGCACTAACAAGTATGAGTTTTCCAAAAGTCGACACTCAAGTTTCTGATAACGCTCGCATAAAGAAATTGAGCACAGAGAAAAAGTCTCGCCATAACGCGGCAAGGCACCGTAATGCCACCACCACGCCGGAAATGCGCCACTTTATTCAGCAATCTGAATTGAGTGTCAGTCAGCTCGCCAAAATTTTAAATATTACCGAAGCCACAGTGCGTAAATGGCGTAAGCGCGAATCGATTAACGACAGCCCGAATACCCCGCATCACCTCAATACCACACTCACTCCAATTGAAGAATATGTGGTGGTGGGACTGAGGTATCAGCTAAAACTGCCACTCGATAGGCTACTTAAAGCGACGCAAACCTTTATTAATCCCAATGTATCGCGCTCAGGCTTAGCCCGTTGCCTTAAGCGTTACGGAGTATCGCGCCTCGATGAGTTTGATCAAGAACTCGTTCCTAAACAGTATTTTAATCAATTACCGATTACCCAAGGCAGCGACGTACAAACCTATACGGTTAACTCCGAAACCTTAGCAAAAGCACTCGCACTGCCAAGCACAGATGGCGACACCGTAGTGCAAGTGGTGTCATTAACGCTGCCACCGCAATTAACCGAAGCCGAGCCTAAATCAGTGCTCCTTGGTATAGATAGCAAGACAGATTGGATTTATATCGATATTTATCAAGACAGTAACACCCAAGCGGCCAATCGCTACATCGCCTATGTGCTGAAGGATGGGCCGTTTCATCTGCGTAAATTGCTGGTGCGCAACTACCACACATTTTTAGCCCGCTTTCCTGGTGTGCAAACCCCAAAAGCCATCGCTAAATCCCTTAATAAGGCAACAGCCAGCCGCTTTGCCAGTGGAGACTCTTTATGAGCCATACCCCATCACAGCCTCAATTATCAACCGATGAAAAAGCCGATAAGAGACTGAATAAACGATTAAAAGATATGCCAATCGCCATCGTTGGCATGGCGAGTATCTTTGCGAACTCCCGCTATTTGAATAAGTTTTGGGATTTAATTTGCGACAAGATTGATGCCATCACCGACGTGCCCGAATCCCACTGGTCGATTGATGACTATTACGATGCGGATAAGTCCAAGGCCGATAAGAGCTACTGCAAACGCGGTGGGTTTATGCCTGAGGTCGACTTCAATCCGATGGAGTTTGGTCTGCCGCCTAATATTTTGGAACTCACCGACAGCTCGCAATTGCTCTCACTGGTCGTCGCCAAGGAAGTCCTACAGGATGCCAATCTGCCAGACGACTACGACCGTGACCGCATCGGCATCACCCTAGGGATTGGCGGCGGTCAAAAACTAAGCCATAGCCTCAACGCACGCCTGCAATATCCTGTGCTGAAAAAAGTATTTAAAAGCAGTGGCCTGAACGATGAAGATAGCGAACTACTGATCAAAAAATTCCAAGATCAATATGTCCACTGGGAAGAAAACTCTTTCCCCGGCTCCCTTGGCAACGTGATTGCCGGACGCATCGCCAACCGTTTCGATTTAGGTGGGATGAACTGCGTCGTCGACGCCGCCTGCGCAGGCTCGCTTGCCGCCATGCGTATGGCGCTCACCGAACTGACCGAAGGTCGCAGCGACATGATGATCACCGGCGGTGTCTGTACCGACAACTCGCCTTACATGTATATGAGTTTCTCAAAGACACCCGCCTTTACCACCAACGAGCAAATCCAACCCTTCGATATCGACTCTAAGGGCATGATGATTGGCGAAGGCATCGGCATGGTCGCCTTAAAACGCCTCGACGATGCCGAGCGCGATGGCGACCGTATCTATGCGGTAATCAAAGGCGTTGGCGCATCATCGGACGGTAAATTTAAGAGCATTTATGCGCCGCGCCCCGAAGGCCAAGCCAAGGCATTAGAGCGCGCCTATGATGACGCTGGCTTTGCGCCGCACACCGTTGGCTTGATTGAGGCCCACGGCACAGGCACAGCCGCAGGCGATGTGGCCGAATTCAATGGCTTAACCTCAGTATTATCTAAGGATAATGAGCAGTTACAGCATATCGCCTTAGGCTCAGTTAAATCTCAGGTCGGTCATACTAAGTCCACCGCGGGCACAGCGGGTGTAATTAAGGCTGCATTGGCGCTGCACCATAAAGTCTTGCCGCCAACGATTAACGTTAGTCAGCCTAACCCAAAATTAAACATTACCCACTCGCCCTTTTATCTTAATACCGAGGCGCGCCCTTGGATCCAACGCAGTGACGATACGCCGCGCCGCGCAGGGATCAGCTCCTTCGGTTTTGGGGGCACTAACTTCCATTTAGTGCTCGAAGAATATCACCCCGAGCACGCGCGCGATGACGCCTATCGCCAACGCAGCGTGGCACAAAGCTGGCTGTTTGCCGCCGCCGATAAAACCGCGCTGCTGAGCGAGTTAAAAACCGCGCTGCAGCAAGCAACTGCGGCCAAAGCAGAACTTTCTGATGCCCATTTTGTTGCCTTTGCAAAAGCCTACGCCCTGCGTGAACTAGCGCCGCAATCGGCCCGTCTTGGCTTTATCGCCAAAGACTATGCCCAGTTACAGACTCTGTTAACCCAAGCGATAGCGCAGCTAGAATCCAATAGCGCCGAGAGCTGGCAGTTACCCTCAGGGATAAGTTTTCGCGCCAAGGCCTTAGTCAATGAGCAAACCAAGGTCGCGGCCTTATTTGCCGGCCAAGGCTCGCAGTACCTGAATATGGGACTGGAAATTGCCAACAACTTCCCCGAGCTTCGCCGCCATATCCACGCCAGCGATAAAGTGTTTAGCGACCGTGGTGAGGTTGCGCTTTCAAGCGTGCTGTACCCTATCCCCGCCTTCGATGATGAATCGAGAAAAGCGCAGGAAAGTGCGTTAACCAATACCCTTTATGCCCAAAGCGCCATCGGCGCGCTTTCAATGGCGCAGTACGCCCTATTTACTCAGGCAGGTTTCGCCCCAGATATGCTCGCAGGCCATAGTTTTGGTGAACTCTCGGCTCTGTGCGCCGCTGGCGTGATCTCAATGGATGACTACATCAAGCTTGCCTTTGAACGTGGACAGGCGATGGCGCAGTCACCACAAGATGCCAACTCAAGTCGTGATGCTGGCGTCATGTATGCTGTTATTCTTAAGCAAAAACAGGATATTGAGGCTATCAACGGTTGCCTTGCGCAGTTTGAAGGCGTCAAAGTTGCCAACTACAACTCACCCACTCAGCTGGTGATTGCAGGCGCTAGTGCCGCCACCCAACAGGCGGCTAAGGCCATTAGCGAGTTAGGCTTTAAGGCGATTGCCCTACCCGTTTCCGGTGCCTTCCACACGCCATTGGTTGCCCATGCGCAAAAGCCCTTTAGCGAAGCCATTGATAAGGCTCAGTTCAACACGCCAAAGATTGCCCTGTATGCCAATGGCACTGGTCAACTACACCCTACCGATGCCAACGCCATCAAAGCGGCCTTTAAAGATCATATGTTGCAATCGGTGCACTTTAGCGAGCAGCTAGAGGCTATGTATGCCGCAGGCGCACGGGTGTTTGTCGAGTTCGGCCCGAAAAACATTCTGCAAAAGTTGGCAGAAAATACCTTAGCTGCGCAGTTAAACGAGCTTTGCCTTATCAGCATTAACCCGAATCCCAAGGGCGATAGTGACAGCCAACTGCGCAGCGCTGCGGTGCAACTGGCGGTTGCGGGGGTAACACTGGGGGAAATCGACCCTTATCAAGCCGAATTGATTGCGCCAGCAACGCCTTCAGCCATGAATATCAAGCTCAACGCGACCAACTACATCAGCCCAGCGACCCGCAACAAAATGGTCGATTCGCTGCAATCGGGCAAAATTACCAGCCAAGTGCAGTATGTGGATCGCCTCGTTGAGAAAGTGGTTGAAAAAGTCGTTGAAAAACCAGTGATTGTCGAAAAAATTCTAGAAAAGGTTGTCGAAGTGGAAAAGCCCGTGGCACAAAATAGCAATAATATTCAACAGCAAACGCCTGCACAGCCAACCAGCTTTACCACTGGACAGGCGAATCAAGATGCCCTGAGCGCCTTTTTTGCCGCCCAAACCCAGGCCGCGCAATTACATCAACAATTTTTAGCGATCCCGCAGCAATACGGCGATACCGTCAGTGCCCTGATGGCAGAGCAAGCCAAAATGGCAAGCCTTGGCATCGCCATTCCAGAGAGCCTGCAACGCTCGATGGAGCTGTTCCACCAGCATCAGGCACAAACCCTAAAGAGCCATGCTGAATTTATGCAATTGCAGACCAGCAGCAGCCAAGCGGCATTAGCCCTACTCGGCCAAATGCCTGCGCCTCAGGTTCAAGCCCCCATTCAAGCTGCACCAGTGGCAGTTACAGCGGCAACGCCTGTCGTTCCAGCACAGGCACCTGTGGTTCAAGCGTTAGCCGCAGAGCCAAAAGCGAGTGTTGCGCCTGTGAGTGAGCCCCAAGTTCAGCAACCCCAAGTAGCACACCCACAAGTGCAAACTGTGGCGACAGCAACTAACGCGCTTTCCGAGAAGTCAGTTGTGCAGCAAATCGAGCACGCTATGCTCTCTGTGGTCGCCGATAAAACGGGTTACCCCGTTGAAATGTTAGAACTTGGCATGGATATGGAAGCCGACCTTGGTATCGATTCTATTAAGCGCGTGGAAATTCTAGGCACAGTACAGGACGAATTACCCAACCTGCCAGAACTGAGCCCTGAGGATTTAGCCGAATGCCGCACCCTAGGGGAAATTGTGGCGCTGTTTAGCCAAGCGACTTCTGTAACAGCTGCAACCTCAGTTAGCCATGCGACACCAAATGCAGTACTCGCAAGTGCAGTAGCTGCAAGCGCGGCGGTTTCTCATGACGAAATTGAGCGCACTATGATGGCGGTCGTGGCCGATAAGACTGGCTATCCCGTGGAAATGCTGGAACTTGGCATGAATATGGAAGCCGATCTGGGTATCGATTCTATCAAGCGCGTGGAAATTTTAGGCACGGTACAGGACGAGTTACCCAACCTGCCAGAACTCAGCCCTGAAGATCTCGCCGAGTGTCGCACCCTAGGGGAAATCGTGGCGCTGTTTAGCCAAGCGACTCCAGTAACAGCTGCAGCCTCAGTTAGCCATGCGACACAAAATGCAGTACTCGCAAGTACAGTTGCCGCAAGTGCGGTGGTTTCTAATGATGAAATTGAACGCACTATGATGGCGGTGGTAGCCGACAAGACGGGTTATCCCGTTGAAATGCTGGAACTCAGCATGGATATGGAAGCTGACCTTGGTATCGATTCTATCAAGCGCGTGGAAATTTTAGGCACAGTACAGGACGAGTTACCCAACCTGCCAGAACTCAGCCCAGAAGATCTTGCCGAGTGCCGCACCCTAGGCGAAATTGTGGCGCTCTTTAGCCAAGCAATTCCTCTAGTATCAACAGCCGTAACAGCTGCCGCCACTGTTAGCCATGCGACACAAAGTGCAGTCGCTGCAAGTGCGGCGGTTTCAAATGATGAGATTGAACGCACTATGATGGCGGTCGTAGCCGACAAGACTGGCTATCCCGTTGAAATGCTGGAACTTAGCATGGATATGGAAGCCGACCTTGGTATCGACTCCATTAAGCGCGTGGAAATTCTAGGCACAGTACAGGACGAATTACCGAACCTGCCAGAACTGAGCCCAGAAGATCTCGCCGAGTGCCGCACCCTAGGGGAAATTGTGGCGCTTTTTAGCCAAGCAGCTCCTGTAGTATCGACAGCCGTAACAGCTGCAGCACCAGTCAGCCATGCGACACAAAATGCTGTACTCGCAAGTGCAGTAGCAGCAAGCGCGGCGGTTTCTAATGATGAAATTGAACGCACTATGATGGCGGTCGTGGCCGATAAGACCGGCTATCCCGTTGAGATGCTTGAGCTAAGCATGGATATGGAGGCCGACCTTGGGATCGATTCTATTAAGCGCGTGGAAATTCTAGGCACGGTACAAGACCAACTGCCGAACCTACCAGAACTGAGTCCTGAGGATTTAGCCGAATGTCGCACCTTAGGTGAAATTGTCGCCCTCTATGCTGGTTCGCAATCATCAAGTGAGGCGCAACAGCAAAACCATGCTGCGCCAATTCAAGAGGCAATTGCAGAAACCGTCGAGGACACCATCGACCTGCCGCCCCATAGTGAGGTGATGCTAAAAAAGTTGCCAGCGGCGGCTGAGTTAGCGCGCATCATAGCAACTAGCGATGTTCAACTGACGGCAAACAGTTACGTCGTTATCGGCGACGATGGCCACAACGCGGGTGTGATTGCCGAAAAGCTTCACGCCCAAGGGGTTAAGGTTGCGGTTGTACGCTCACCTAAAACGGTTGTGGCCAGCGCATCGCCACTCGATAGCCATATTGCCAACTTCACGCTGAAGGCGATTGATGATGAAAGCATTTGTGAGGTCATCAATCAGATTGAAGCGCTTGGCCAAATCGCTGGTTTTATTCATCTGCAGCCACAGCATAAGTCCGTTGCCGATAAAAGTGCTGGCCTAGTGCTGGCAGACGAAGCCAAAGCCTCGGTCGAGCAAGCCTTCTTGTTCGCCAAACACTTACAACCGCTGTTAACTGAGCGCGACTACTGCCGCTTTGTCACTGTTAGCCGTATCGACGGTGGTTTTGGCTATATTGGCATGGATGAGTCGGCAGGTGCCCTCATCAGTCAGAGTGAACTCAACCAAGCGGCGCTCTCTGGACTCACTAAAACCTTAAATCACGAGTGGCCAGGAGTGGTCTGCCGCGCGCTGGATATCGCGCCAAACTTGGACGCTAAAACGGTCGCCAATGCGGTAGTGCAGGAATACTACCTCCAAGATGCGCCAGTCGAAGTCGGTATTGATAGCGAGCTTGAGCGCACCACCTTAGTTGCAGGCAATGCTGTGCTTCGCCGCAGTGGCGCCTCTCTCTCGTCTGCGGACAAAATCCTCGTCACGGGCGGCGCTAAGGGTGTTACCTTCGAGTGCGCCTTAAGTTTAGCGAAACGCTGCAAGGCACATTTTATCCTCGTGGGTCGTAGCGCCCATCAGGGGATCCCCGCTTGGGCTCTGGGTAAAAATCGCAACGAACTCAAAGCCGCTGCCATCGCACATCTGCAAAGCCTGGGTGATAAACCCACACCAAAACAAGTGGATGCCTTAGTTTGGCCAGTACAAAGCAGCCTTGAAATCAGCCATGCCTTGCAAGCCTTTGAAGCGGTTGGCGCCAGCGCCGAATACTTAAGCCTGGATGTTAACGATCCTGCCGCCATTGCCAGCATTATTGCACCTATCAGCGCCCTATCGCCCATCACGGGGATTATCCACGGCGCGGGTGTACTTGCCGATAAACATATTCAAGACAAAACCTTAAGCGAACTTGAGCGGGTTTATGGCACTAAGGTGACCGGACTTAACAATCTGCTATCGGCACTGGATCTTAGCCAGTTAACGCTTATCGCCCTGTTCTCTTCGGCGGCAGGTTTTTACGGCAATACCGGCCAGAGCGACTACGCCATGTCTAACGACATTCTCAATAAGGCTGCGCTGCAACTCGCGCAGCAATTGCCACAAGCCAAGGTGATGAGCTTCGACTGGGGTCCTTGGGATGGCGGCATGGTCAATCCTGCGCTGAAAAAGATGTTTATCGACCGTGGGGTCTATGTCATTCCACTCAAAGCCGGTGCCGAGTTATTTGCCAGCCAATTATTGAGTGATACGGGAGCGCAGCTGTTGGTCGGAACCGATATGCAGGGCAATACCGCTAATACTGTTGAAGCTGCATCAGCAAAAAAGCCTGAAGCGGATCTAACCACGGCGTTAGATCCGCAGCCTATGGCCCAAACGGTGCCGCAGAGTATTCGCGTCATGCGCAGCCTCGACCCTAAACGCATGAGCTTTATTGAGGATCATTGCATCAACGGTCATGCGGTGTTGCCAACGGTGTGCGCCATCGATTGGATGCGTGAGGCCGCCAAGGCCCATTTAGGTAAGGCGGTGAGTGTCAGCGATTATCGACTACTCAAGGGAATTATCTTCTATGAGGTACTACTTGCCCGCGATGCGCCTATTGAGCTCGAACTAATGCTCACGCCGCTTGCCGACGCTACACAGCAATCGACTGAGGCGTTAACCGCGCTGATAAGCTTTGAAGGTCGCCCGCAGTATCAGGCAGTGTTAGTGGCGCAGACGGATGATACGGCAGACGTGCAGCGTTTCGAGGTTGACGAGTTACATTCTCTGATGCAGGAGATGGCACAGCAACCCGCTATCGCGAACCGTGAGTCGCTCTACAGTGATGGCACACTGTTCCATGGCCCAAGACTGCAAGGTATAAGCGAAGTGCTCGCCTTTGATGATCAGCAGCTTATCGCTAAGGTAGCACTGCCAACGGTGGCCTTAGATGACTGCGGTGAGTTTGCGCCAAATCTTGAGGATAAAGGCACACAACCCTTTGCCGAAGATCTGTTATTGCAGGCCATGCTCGTGTGGGCACGCCTTAAATATCAAGCGGCAAGCTTACCCAGTGCCATTGGCGAGTTTGTGTCCTATTCGCCCTTAGGTTTTGGCGAGAAGGCGGTATTGGTGCTGGATGTGCTCAAGCATTCGTCCCGTTCACTTGAAGCCAATATTGCCCTCTACCACCAGGATGGCCGTCTAAGCTGCGAGATGAAGCGAGCAAAAGTCACGATCAGCAAGACGCTTAACCAAGCGTTTTTGGCCAATAAACCTCAGCAACAAACGATAGTGCAGGCAGCAGTCCAAAGCACGGCCGAGGTAAGTGTTAAGTGACACTCGACCCAAGCGCAAATGCCGCATTAAGCAATGCGGCACTAAACACTCCACATCCCAATACCAAGCCACTGCGAATAGCCGTATGGCTTGGTGATGGGAGGATACAGAGTGTGCTTAGCCATGCACAAACCGATGTCAGCAAGCTGCAGCAGTTGATGGCTTGTCGAATTCAGCTCAATGTGGAAGATAAGCCACTAATTAATGAGCCATCTGATGAGCCAACACTGGTCGCCTTGATCACAGAGCAACTCGCCCATATTGCGCAAAAACAACTTATTGAAATCCGCTTTGAATATCAGCAGCAAGTCCGTAGCCTGTACCTGCTCGATGGCCTGCTTGCTGCCCAGTTACACCTGCATGCCGAGGCTTATATTTCAGCATTAGCGCAAATCCAAGCTGAAACAGCTGAAGAAACAAATACTATCAATACAAATACAGTCGAGCGCTGCTTAAACAGCGCTTTTACCTTGGCGAAACGCGATTGTACTCAGGCGGTTAATGGCTACGCGGAGGTTGGCAATCTTGCCCGTCAGTTGAATGTATTATCTCAAGCGGTTGAGGCGTTAAGTCATCGCAGCCTTAAAGGCATTGAACCAATGCTTGATGCGACTAATGCAGCGCAACTGGCTGAACAGCACGCTGAAAAGCCAGTAAAAAACGCGGAGAACGGCTATTGGTTTACCAAGCCCCATCAGGCAAGGGTGTTAAGCCTAAATCTCTTGAGTAATCCCTTGGGTAATCTCTTGGATAAAGCCCCTCAAGCGAGCACCGCCCAAAGCCTTATCTTGACCCAAGGCACTCGGCTTATCCCTCAGCAATTACTCAATGCCAACAGGCTGTTTATTCCCATCAGCGGCAATACACTTGAGTCTTTAACGGTACAGTTATCACAACTGATTGATTCATTAGATTTATCGGCAAACTTTCCCGATACAGATTGGCTTTGCAGCCAAGGCCGTGATTGGTTTAAGCGCTATCAAGCAAAGGATGAATTGGCTTTAGTACTGATGGCGGACTCCCTTGAGGAGTTAATGCAAGAAGCTAAGGCGATGCGCGCTTATATTGAAAAGACGCAACAGACTCCTGCGCCAACTCCAGCCCAAACGCCAGCGACCAATCTAGTCTTTAAGACCCCGGCGGGCAGTTATTTTGCGGCCTCGCCCCTTGGTGATAAAGGCTTAACCTTTGTCTATCCAGGGGTTGGCACAGTTTATCCGAATATGTTCAGCGACTTACACGGCTATTTCCCTGAACTTTATCGCGAGCTTGAACGCGAAGGGAATTTAGCCGCCATGTTGCAGGCCGAGGCGATTTACCAAGGCGCTGCTTATGCGAAAACCGCAATTAATGTAAGCGTAAAAGATGCAGCAGAGATGAGCTTAAGTCAGCTTGCGATTAGCGGTGTTGGCGCGAGTTACCTATTTACTCAGCTGTTGACTCAAGTCTTTACTATCCAACCGCAACTCGCTCTGGGCTATTCCATGGGTGAAGCGGCCATGTGGGCAAGTTTGGATATCTGGCAAACGCCACATGCCCTGATTAACGCCACCCAAAACAGTGCCATCTTCAATCAGGAGATTTCAGGCCCACTGCTTGCGGTGCGCCGCGATTGGCAGTTGAGTGAAGATGCACCGCTAGTATGGAATAGCTTTTTAGTGCGAGCCTCTCGCGCCGAAATTAATGCCCTACTGGCTGATTTTCCACGGGTTTATCTAGCCATCGAACAGGGCGATACCTGTATTCTCGCGGGCTGCGAAGCAAGCTGCTTACAACTCCTTAAAAGGCTGAATAAGCGTGGCATTGCCAGCAATAAAGTCACCGCCATGCATACCCCGCCCTCGCAGTCACAGCACAGTGCTATCCAAGGGTTTTATACCTTGGGCTTAAAGGCGAATGCCTGTGAGACTCAGGTGCGTTTCATTAGCGCAGCGCAGCAAAGTACAGTCAGCATCGACAGCCAAAGCATTGCCAAGAGTATCGCCGACACCTTTTGTGCGCCGCTGAATTTTACCGCGCTGATTAACGCCGCGTATCAACAAGGTGCGCGCTTATTTGTTGAAGTGGGCGCCGATCGGCAAACCAGCACACTTATCGATAAAATCGGCCGCCAACTAGAGTTGGGCGCCGATGGCGTTCAAACACAGGAACAACCGATATTTGCCATGGCATGCAATGCCAAGGGCAGCGATACGATCACCAGTTTACTCAAATGCTTAGCTCAACTTATCAGCCATAGAGTGCCACTCTCCCTTGCGCCGCTAATGCCTCAATCGGCGGATAAGGCTACAGCAAAAACGATAGCGCCACATTCTGCCAGCGCATTAGGCCATTATTCAAACGTATTCCAAGAAGGAGAACCCCTTTGAGTTCTCAAATGCATGCTCACCCGACTCTGCAAGACAGCACCGCTGTGCCAAACGACCAGCGCCAAAGCTCAAAGGCGATGCCAAAGATTGCCATCGTCGGCCTTGCCGTCCAGTATCCCGATGCCGACACACCGGAGCAGTTTTGGCAAAATCTGCTGGATAAAAAAGATTCCCGCAGTCAAATCGATGCGGTCAAACTCAATGCCAATCCAGCGGATTACCAAGGTGTTCAAGGCCAAGCCGACCGTTTTTATTGCGACAAGGGCGGCTATATCCGCAACTTTCGTTTTGCCCCACAGGGTTATCAGTTGCCGCCAGCGGCCTTTGAAGGGCTCGATGAAAGCTTTTTATGGGCATTAGATTGCAGTAAAAAAGCCCTGCTGGATGCGGGTGTGGATTTAACGGCACCATTACTTGAGCGCACAGGGATTGTAATGGGCACGCTGTCGTTCCCGACCGCAAGCTCCAATGAATTGTTTTTACCGATTTACCATCAAGCGGTTGAAAAGGCATTAAAAACCAAGCTTAATCAACCCGAATTTGCCCTCGCGCCCTTCGCCAATGCGTCGATGGCGGGCACGCAACAAGCCGCCAATGGTGCCATTGCCCACACTGCGTCTAAATTGTTAAGTGATGCCCTCGGCCTTGGCGGCGCACAGCTCAGTCTCGATGCCGCCTGCGCCAGCTCTGTCTATGCCCTCAAATTAGCCTGCGATTATTTAACCACGGGCAAAGCCGATATGATGCTCGCGGGCGCCGTATCGGGCGCCGATCCCTTCTTTATCAACATGGGATTCTCGATTTTCCACGCCTATCCAGACCATGGGATTTCGGCGCCTTTCGATAGCAATAGCAAAGGCTTATTCGCAGGTGAAGGCGCTGGCGTATTAGTGCTTAAGCGTTTAGAGGATGCCGAGCGCGATGGCGATAATATTTATGCCGTGGTCAGTGGTATTGGCTTATCGAACGATGGCAAGGGCCAATTTGTCTTAAGCCCCAACAGTAAGGGCCAAGTGCAAGCCTTCGAGCGTGCCTATGCCGCCGCCAACACCCACCCGAGCAATATCGAAGTGATTGAATGCCATGCCACCGGCACGCCGCTGGGGGATAAGGTTGAGCTCACCTCGATGGAGCGTTTTTTCGAAGATAAACTCGGCGGCACTAAGGCGCCGCTGATAGGTTCGGCCAAATCCAACCTTGGGCATTTGCTCACCGCCGCCGGCATGCCTGGGATCATGAAAATGATCTTCGCCATGCGCTCAGGCCATCTACCGCCAAGTATCAATTTAACGGCGCCGATTTCATCACCTAAGGGGCTGTTTAGCGGTAATAATCTTCCCACACAGCGTCAGGCTTGGCCCGATAAAGCGGGCAACGATCGTCGCCATGCGGGGGTGTCTGTATTTGGCTTTGGTGGCTGTAATGCCCATCTGTTGTTGGAGTCCTATCAACCGACAGCGCACAGAGCCGAGAAGCAAGCCAACAAACCAGTTTATCAGCAGCAAGCATTAACCGTTATCGGCTTGGCGTCGCACTTTGGGCCTTTGGCCTCCATCAATGCGCTGGATAAGGCGCTATTAAACCAAACGGATGCCTTTATCCCGCTGCCCGCTAAGCGATGGAAAGGCTTAGATAAACACCCCGATATCCTTAATCAGTTTGGCCTAAATCGCGCGCCCAAAGGCGCCTATATCGAGCAGTTTGATTTTGATTTTCTGCGCTTTAAAGTGCCGCCCAATGAGGATGACAGGCTTATCTCCCAGCAATTGTTGTTGATCAAAGTCGCCGATGAAGCGATTCGCGATGCCAAGTTAACCGCTGGCAGCAAGGTCGCGGTGTTAGTGGCAATGGAAACCGAGCTTGAGCTGCACCAATTCCGTGGCCGCGTGAATTTGCACACCCAACTTGCGGATAGCTTAAAGAAACAAGGCGTTCACCTCTCCAATGATGAATACCTTGCCCTCGAAGCCATCGCCATGGACAGCGTGCTCGATGCCGCCAAGCTCAATCAATATACCAGCTTTATTGGCAATATTATGGCGTCGCGTATCGCCTCGCTGTGGGATTTTAACGGCCCGGCGTTTACCATTTCAGCCGCCGAGCAATCGGTCGGTCGCTGTATCGATGTGGCGCAAAACCTACTGTCCCAAGAGGCCCTCGATGGCGTAGTGATTGCCGCTGTGGATTTAAGCGGCAGTATTGAACAGGTGATATTGAAAAACGCCGAGGTCGCCGTTGATCTCGATGCCGACAGCGCGAATCCACAGTGGAAGGTGGGTGAAGGCGCGGGCGCTATCGTGCTGACCAGCCAGCAAGCGAGCAACAGTCAACAAGCGAGCAACAGTTCACAGGCAGCTTACGGCCAAATTCGTGCTCAAGCATTTGGCACACATCATCAGCTGCCTAAGCTGCTTGATTCGCTGATAACCGAAACGGCTATCGCCAATCCTTCAGTGCCAGCTGCCATTCATATGGTTGAGCAATGTATTGCCCCAGAAGAGCAACTGCCAGCGGAGCAGTTATTAGCGCAGCTTAATCTTATGGGGACGTCATGCAATCGAGTCGCCAATACCCTTGGGCATAACTTTACCGCTGCGGGTATGGCCAGTCTTCTGAGTGCCCTGTTAAGCCTAAAGAACGGGTCTGCGGGTTCGGATAAAAACGTCGATAAGCAGGCATTAATCTCTACTCAAAGCCAAGGAGTGAGCTCACTGCTGTTGTTAAGCCAAACTGCAACGCAGGCGGCGCACCTAAAGCAGCGCCTTGCGCAAGATTTAACCTTGAGTGAGCAAAAACATTTAATCAAACCAGTGACGCTCGGTGGCCGCGATATCTATCAACATATTGTGGATACGCCACTGCCCGCACTTGCCGCCATCCAAGGCAAAATGCGCCTGTTACAGCCTGTAGCACCACAGGCGACACAAACTAAGCCCATAGTAGAAGCAGCACTTGATATCACGGCAAAAAACGCCACCCCATTTGCCACACCATTAGCAGTAGAGAGCGGTATGTCATCTAACGCACCACACCAATATTCGGCGGCGCCCTTGGCGCAGGATAGGGCGTCGCAGGATAGCGCGGCACTGTTACAAAACCAGCAATTGTTGCAAAACCAGCAGCTTGCACGCGAGGCGCACTTAGCCTTTTTACAGAGCCGTGAGCAAGGGCTCAAACTGGCCGATGCGCTGTTAAAAGCACAATTATCCCAGACAACACAAACGGGGTCTGTTACAACCCATGTTGTCACCAGCGCCAATGCCGCTCCCGCTGCGGCGCAACAAGCGGTATCCGTCCCAGAACGAAAACCAGAGTTAAAACCAGATCACGCGAATGTCGCTCCCTATACGCCACCCATTCCTGCGGCTAAGCCCTGTATTTGGAACTATCAGGATCTGGTGGAATACGCCGAGGGCGACATTGCCAAGATCTTTGGTGCCGATTACGCCATCATCGACAGCTACGCACGCCGGGTGCGTCTGCCAACTTCGGATTATCTGCTAGTCTCGCGGGTGACTAAGCTCAACGCGCAAATGAACCGCTATCAGCCGAGCACTATGACCACAGAGTACGACATTCCCGTGGATGCGCCCTTCTTGGTCGATGGCCAAATTCCGTGGGCGGTGGCAGTCGAATCGGGTCAGTGCGACTTAATGCTGATCAGCTACTTAGGTATCGATTTTGAAAACAAAGGCGAGCGCGTCTATCGCCTGCTCGACTGCACCCTCACCTTCCTTGGGGATCTGCCCCGCGGCGGTGATACCCTGCGCTACGATATCTCCATCAACCACTTTGCCCGCAATGGCGATACCCTGCTGTTTTTCTTCTCCTACGAATGCTTCGTGGGCGATAAGCTGATCCTCAAGATGGACGGCGGCTGCGCGGGATTCTTTAGCGATAAAGAACTGGCCGATGGCAAAGGGGTGATCCGCACCGAGGCCGAAATTAAGCAGCGCGAGCAAGCACAAATTGCACTGGCCAATGAATATGCCCGAAACGGCAATCAGCCACGCTTCGCGCCGCTACTTAACTGCGCGCAAACGGCCTTCAGCTATGGCCAAATCCATCGTCTACTGCGCGCCGACATTGGCGGCTGTTTCGGCGGTGAACATGCGGCCCATCAGGCGAAGTTTGGTCTCCAGCCTTCACTGTGCTTCGCCTCGGAAAAATTCCTGATGATCGAGCAAGTCAGCAAGCTCGAAGTGCATGGCGGCGCTTGGGGCTTAGGCTTGATTGAAGGTCACAAGCAATTAGCCCCCGACCATTGGTATTTCCCCTGCCATTTCAAGGGCGACCAAGTGATGGCCGGCTCCCTCATGGCCGAAGGTTGTGGCCAGTTGCTGCAATTCTTTATGTTGCATATTGGTATGCACCTTGGGGTTACTAACGGTCGTTTCCAACCCCTTGAAAACGCATCGCAAAAAGTACGCTGCCGCGGTCAAGTATTGCCACAATCTGGCACGCTCACCTATCGGATGGAAGTCACCGAAATTGGCATGAGCCCTCGCCCCTATGCCAAGGCGAATATCGATATTCTGCTCAATGGTAAAGTGGTGGTGGATTTCCAAAACCTCGGGGTGATGATTAAAGAAGAAGCGGATTGCACCCGCTATTCGCAAAGCCATTCTTCGCAGAGTAGTGATACCCAAGCAGCAAATATCGACAACCAAGCGGAACAAGCGCCGCTGATGGCGCAAATCCCAGATATGGCCGCTCCCGTCAATAAAGGCGTTGTGCCGCTTAAGCATGTAAGTGCGCCGATTGCGCCAGCAGGCTCTAAGTACGCCAACCGCGTGCCCGACAGCCTGCCGTTTACGCCTTATCATTTGTTTGAGTTTGCCACTGGCGATATTGAAAACTGCTTCGGCCCCGATTTTAGTATTTACCGTGGCTTAATCCCGCCGCGTACGCCCTGCGGCGATCTGCAACTCACCACCCGAGTGGTGGCCATTGAGGGCAAACGTGGCGAGCTGAAAAAGCCATCCTCCTGTATTGCCGAGTATGAAGTGCCCAGCAATGCTTGGTATTACGCTAAAAACAGCCACCCGAGTGTGATGCCTTACTCAGTGCTGATGGAAATCTCATTGCAGCCCAATGGCTTTATCTCGGGTTATATGGGCACGACCTTAGGCTTCCCGGGGCAGGAATTATTCTTCCGCAACCTCGACGGCAGTGGCAAGTTACTGCGCGAAGTGGATTTACGCGGTAAAACCATAGTCAACGATTCGCGCCTACTGTCCACCGTGATAGCTGGCAGCAATATCATTCAAAACTTTAGTTTCGAACTGAGCTGCGATGGCGAGCCCTTCTACCGTGGCAATGCGGTTTTCGGTTACTTTAAGGCCGATGCGCTCAAAAACCAGTTGGGTATCGACAATGGTAAAATTACCCAAGCGTGGCATCTTGAGCGCGGTATTAAAGCCGACAGCCAAATCAATCTGTTAGATAGAAATGGTCGCAGTTTTGTGGCGCCGCAGGGCAAACCACACTACCGCCTCGCGGGTGGTCAGCTGAACTTTATCGACAAGGCCGAGATTGTAAAAACTGGCGGTAAGAAGGGTCTGGGATACTTGTACGCCGAGCGCACTATTGACCCGAGCGATTGGTTCTTCCAGTTCCATTTCCATCAGGATCCTGTGATGCCAGGCTCCCTCGGCGTCGAGGCGATCATCGAATTACTGCAAACCTACGCCATAGACCAAGACCTAGGCGCAGGCTTCAATAATCCGAAATTTGGCCAGATCCTGTCAGAAATTAAATGGAAGTACCGTGGTCAAATTAATCCATTAAACAAACAGATGTCGCTGGATGTGCATATCACCAGCATTGAAGATAAAGACGGTAAACGCATCATCAAGGGCGATGCCAACCTGAGTAAGGATGGCCTGCGCATTTATGAGGTAACCGATATCGCAATCTGCATCGAAGAGGCATAGCGCTAGCGCCTAACTTGCGGCATTAGCCAAAGTTAGCTTAAACAGCACACAACAGCCGCAGTGCAAGGGAATAACCCCACTGCGGCAAACAAATTCAGGCCCCAAACACCTAAAAGTGAATAGCCCAAATGACGAATACCACACTCGATAATAACGCTCTCGATAATAACAAGCTCAGTCCTTGGCCGTGGCAGGTTGATGAAGCCGCCATCAGCTTCGATATCGATTCCCTTGGCAAAAAACTTAAAGATCTCAATCAAGCCTGTTACTTAGTTAATCATGCCGAAAAAGGCCTAGGCATTGCCCAAAGCGCCGAGGTGGTCGGTCTTGCTGAACCACAGTCCAGCAATGATTTACACAAAAGCAATGGTTTGCATCCTGTGAGTGCCTTCGCCCCCGCCCTTGGCACCCAAAGCTTGGGCGACAGTAATTTTCGCCGCGTGCATGGGGTAAAATACGCCTACTACGCGGGCGCCATGGCTAACGGTATCGCCTCGGAAGAGTTAGTTATCGCCTTAGGTCAGGCGGGCATTCTGTGCTCCTTTGGCGCGGCGGGGTTAATTCCATCGCGCGTTGAAGCCGCGATTAAACGCATTCAAACAGCATTGCCCAATGGCCCCTACGCCTTTAACCTCATTCATAGCCCGAGCGAGCCAGCGCTTGAGCGTGGCAGTGTCGAACTCTTCCTTAAACATCAAGTACGTACGGTTGAAGCCTCGGCCTTCTTGGGCTTAACACCGCAAATCGTCTATTACCGCGCAGCAGGCCTGAGTCGCGATGCCAACGGCGAGATTGTGATTGGCAACAAAGTGATAGCTAAAATCAGCCGCACCGAGGTGGCGACCAAGTTTATGGAGCCCGCCCCCGTTAAGATGCTGCAACAATTAGTGAACGAAGGGCTTATCAGCGAAGACCAAATGCTAATGGCGCAATCTGTGCCCATGGCCGATGACATTACCGCCGAAGCCGACTCTGGCGGCCACACCGACAACCGCCCTCTGGTCACGCTATTGCCGACCATTTTGGCACTCAAAGATACTATTCAAGCCAAGTACCAATACAAAACGCCGATCCGAGTGGGCGCAGGTGGTGGTATCGGCACGCCCGATGCGGCGCTGGCGACCTTCAATATGGGCGCGGCCTATATTGTCACTGGCTCAATCAACCAAGCCTGTGTTGAAGCAGGTGCCAGCGAACATACCCGTAAGTTACTCGCCACCACCGAAATGGCCGATGTGACTATGGCGCCCGCCGCCGATATGTTCGAAATGGGCGTTAAGTTACAAGTAGTTAAGCGCGGCACCCTATTCCCGATGCGCGCCAATAAACTCTACGAGATTTACACCCGCTACGACTCGATTGAGGCGATTCCGCCAGAGGAAAGACAAAAGCTTGAAGAGCAAGTGTTTCGCGCCTCATTAGATGAGATTTGGGCAGGCACTGTGGCGCACTTTAATGAGCGCGATCCTAAGCAAATTGAACGCGCGCTGGATAATCCAAAACGCAAAATGGCACTGATTTTCCGTTGGTATTTGGGTCTTTCGAGCCGCTGGTCGAATACGGGCGAAGTTGGCCGCGAAATGGATTACCAGATTTGGGCAGGCCCCGCCCTCGGCGCCTTTAATGCTTGGGCAAAAGGCAGTTATTTAGATGATTACCGCGAGCGCAATGCAGTGGATTTGGCGAAGCATTTAATGCAAGGCGCCGCCTACCAAGCACGGATTAACCTGTTGTTATCCCAAGGGATAAGTATTCCAGTCAGCCTGCAACGCTGGAAACCACTACAACGCTGCTAATTCGCTTTGCTAAACCTTATCGAGCGGGTTAAGTGAAAACTTAACCCGCTTTTTTACATTCATTTTTTGGGCTTAAAACCGATTGGAGTTCCGTTTCCGCTCTGCATTGTCACTTCAGTGGCACGCCGTAAACCCATCCTAGGGGCTCAACGGAAAAATCCATTTTTCCGATGGCCCACTCTGTCACAGAACGTAGCGCGACAATCCTCGCCTGCAAGCTATGGCGTTTAATGGAGCTAAATCGATATAAAATGAATCTATCTGTCATATCATTATGAATAACATCAAGCCTAGCTTTTTGTTAAGTGCCTAAGCTTTTTATGAATTAGAATCCTAAAAAACTTAATTACATAACCCCATATACTCATAAGTCAGATCTTGCACCTCGTTTTTATCTGTGAAGCATCCATATCCTGAATAGCCACGTATAGGCGTCCGCAAGCGACAAATTTTCCCACCGCCCTCATCTAGAACACCTGCCCAATGGCCATATATTTCATCATTAGACAGAGGAGTTTGTGTAGTGGCTTGAGTTTTGTTTAGTTCAAAAAATTGCACTAGGCATGGATCAACCTTATCCCCATAAAATCGCACTGAATTATCACTACCTGATGG
>NZ_JAKZGV010000142.1:0-255 GCF_022557375.1 Shewanella sp. MM_2022_3 | reverse complement strand
TCAATGGTGTGGTTTACACCACCGCCAACGGCTTAGTGATTGATGCGCAAGGTAACTGGAGCGTCGACCTGACCGGTACTGTGCTGCCTGACGGCACTTACCCCGTCAGCGCCACCGTCACCGACGTCGCCGGCAACAGCAAAACTGTTACCCAAGATGTGGTGATTGACACCAAGATTGACCAAGACGGTGACGGTAACACCGTGGCCATCACCGCCATCACCCAAGACACTGGCAGCTCCAGCAGTGACTTTA
>NZ_JAKZGV010000141.1:0-255 GCF_022557375.1 Shewanella sp. MM_2022_3 | reverse complement strand
TCATTTCCAGCGTCACCGCCCGGGCTTTCCTTCCGCCTTTCTGAGGAATGAGGAGAGATTTCGTCGCTGCAAGCGGTAATGTGTTCGAGTAGTCATAGAGTTTGTGTGCATGCTCTTGAATGCATCGACTCTGCATCGAGCGGACGACAAAGCGCTGTTGGTGCTGGGTTTTATAGGTCAGATATTCAAACAAATCAGCCTCACGGTCACAGACGGAAATCACCTTGTTGATATGCTCGCCTAAACGGGCAGACA
>NZ_JAKZGV010000140.1:0-255 GCF_022557375.1 Shewanella sp. MM_2022_3 | reverse complement strand
TCTTGCGATAACCCAATCAATTAACCTTCCGGCACCGGGCAGGCGTCACACCGTATACTTCCTCTTGCGAGTTTGCACAGTGCTGTGTTTTTGATAAACAGTTGCAGCCACCTGGTATCTGCGACTCTCGTCAGCTTAGAGAGCAAGTCTCATCACCAACAAGAGCGTACCTTCTCCCGAAGTTACGGTACCATTTTGCCTAGTTCCTTCAGCCGAGTTCTCTCAAGCGCCTTGGTATTCTCTACCCGACCACCT
>NZ_JAKZGV010000139.1:0-255 GCF_022557375.1 Shewanella sp. MM_2022_3 | reverse complement strand
TCTCTTTTTCCTCGTAAGGGCGAGTAGCATGTTGGCGGCGTTGCCCGCGCTTAGTGATATCCCGCGTCCAACGCTGTTGCTCAATCAGCCCAACGACTTGCTGGCTTTGCGGTGAAAACAGCAAGATTGAATGCGCCAGAATGGCACGGTTTTTATCCCCTTGATTGGTATGACCTAACTCCTCCCTGACACTGTCATGCTTGTAAGTCAGCGAGGTGGTATCCTCTAGTGCTAACAAGATGTCATGCTCTCGAG
>NZ_JAKZGV010000138.1:0-255 GCF_022557375.1 Shewanella sp. MM_2022_3 | reverse complement strand
AATGTCAATTTGGGCACGCAAACCTCAACGACCCAAGACGTACACAAAGACTTGTTTCACTGGCTACCTCAATTACCCAACAACCCGGAGTTGCCGTGTCCAGACTTCCCTTATCCCCCGCTGAGATTGAAGGGGCCTACCGATTTATCCGCAATGAGAATATTCAAGCCAGTGATATTGCTGAAGCGGGTTTTCAAGCCACCGCGCAGCAAGCTCGAGAGCATGACATCTTGTTAGCACTAGAGGATACCACCT